>NZ_JBVHYH010000122.1:0-14709 GCF_055569135.1 Kitasatospora sp. NPDC029367 | reverse complement strand
GCAACACCCCCGAAACCACCCAACTCACCCACGCCCTCGCCCACACCTGGACCCACAACACCCCCACCACCCCACCCACCACACCCACACCCACCACCCCCACCCACCACACCCCCCTCCCCACCTACCCCTTCCAACACCACACCTACTGGGTCATGCCGAACACCACGTCGGTCGGCTCCGGGCAGACCACAACCGGCCACCCGCTGGTCAGCGGCAGCCTCGAACAGCCCGAGGGCCGCGGGCTGATCCTCACCGGCCAGGTCTCCACCACGACGCTGCCCTGGCTGGCCGACCACGCTGTCCAGGACACCGTCCTGCTCCCCGGCACCGCGTTCCTCGACATGGCGCTGCACGCCGCCGGGACGCTCGGCCGTGCCCACGTCGAGGAGCTCACCCTCGAGAGCCCGCTCACCCTGCCCGACGGCTCCCCGGTCCGTCTCCATGTCGCCACCGCACCCGAGGAGGACGGCCGCCACACCGTCACCGTCCACTCGCGTCCGGCCGGCGACCCGGACCAGCCGTGGACGCGCCACGCCGTCGGCACCATCGCGGAGGGCGTCCGGTCCGAGCCACCGGTGGTCGACGAGGCGTGGCCGCCGGCCGGGGCCGTGCCCGTTCCGCTGGACGACTTCTACGGGCGGCTCGCCGGCCTCGGCTACCTGTACGGCCCGACCTTCCGCGGGCTGCGGGCGGCCTGGCGGGACGGCGACGTGTTCTACGCCGACATCCGGCTGTCCGAGGACGCCGATCCGGCCGGTTTCGCCGTCCACCCGGCGCTGCTCGACGCCGCGTTGCACACGGTGGCGCTCGGCACCGGCGCGGACGGCGCCGCGACCCCCGTCCGGCTGCCGTTCTCCTGGTCCGGGGTCACCCTGCACGCGACCGGGGCGACCTCGCTGCGGGTGCGGACGACGCTGGTCGACGACACCACGGCCGCGCTCGACATCGCCGACGGTTCCGGGCGGCCGCTCATCACGATCCCGTCGCTGCGGCTGCGGGAGCTCGACCCGGGACGGCT
Organism: Kitasatospora sp. NPDC029367; assembly: GCF_055569135.1. NCBI lineage: Bacteria > Bacillati > Actinomycetota > Actinomycetes > Kitasatosporales > Streptomycetaceae > Kitasatospora > Kitasatospora sp. NPDC029367. The sequence goes on along the minus strand of NZ_JBVHYH010000122.1, from coordinate 13,688 downwards.
CGCGGGCCCGCACCCGCTGCACAACTCGATCTTCCGGATGGACTGGGTCCGCACGGAGCCTGCCGACGCCGCCGCCCCGGCCCCCGGGGCCGGGAACTGGGCGGTGCTCGGACGCGGCGCGGCCGGTCCGAACGTGCCGCTCGACGGGGTCCTGGACGTGCCGCTCGACGGGGTCACGGAGCACGCGACGCTGGACGACCTGGTCGGAGCGATGGACGCCGGCGTACCCGCACCGGACGTCGTCCTGCTGCCCTGCCCCACGCCGCCGACCGGCGCCGATCCGGCCGCGCTCGCGCACGACACCGCCCGGCACGTCCTCGGCCTGGTCCAGGCGTGGCTCGCCGAGGAGCGGCTCGCCGCCTCCACCCTGGTCGTGCTGACCCGCGGCGCAGTGGCCGTCCGCCCCGGCGACCCGATCGAGGACCTTCCGGGCTCGACGGTGTGGGGTCTGCTCCGCGCCGCCTGGTGGGAGGAGCCGGGCCGGTTCATGCTGATCGACCTGGACGGCACGGGCACCTCGCCGGCGGAGCTGCGCACGGCGGTCGCGTCCGGCGAGATCCAGGTCGCGCTGCGGGACGGCGCCTGCCTGCGCCCGCGCCTGGTCGCCGTCCGGCCCGAGGAGGAGGCCCCCGGGTTCGCCTTCGACCCGGACGGCACCGTCCTGATCACCGGCGGCACCGGCACGATCGGCGCGCACCTCGCCCGGCACCTGGTGACCGCACACGGGGTCCGGCACCTGCTGCTGACCAGCCGCAGCGGCCTCGCGGCCCCGGGCGCACCGGAGTTGGGGGACGAGCTGGTGGCCGCCGGCGCCGACGTCACCATCGCCGCCTGCGACACCGCCGACCGCGCCGCGCTCGCGGAACTGCTCGCGGGCGTCCCCGAGGCACATCCGCTCACCGCCGTCGTGCACACCGCCGGGGTCCTGGAGGACGGCGTGCTCGGCGCGCTCACCGGCGAGCAGGCGGACGCCGTCCTGCGGCCGAAGGCGGACGCGGCCTGGCACCTGCACACGCTGACCGAGCACCTCGACCTGCGGTCGTTCGTGCTGTTCTCCTCCGCCGCGGGCATCATCGGCAACCCGGGGCAGTCCACCTACGCGGCCGCCAACACCTTCGTGGACGCGCTGGCCGCCCACCGCCGCTCCCGCGGACTGCCCGCGGATTCGCTGGCGTGGGGCCTGTGGGCGGAGACCAGCTCCATGACAGCCGGTCTGGACACCGCCGGCGTCGCACGGCTGACCCGCAACGCGGCGGCGATCGGCACCGAGCAGGGGATGGCGCTGTTCGACGCGGCCCTCGCGGTGCCGGACCACACCCCGCTGCTGCTCGCCCGGATCCGGCCCACCACGATCGACGCGGAGGACGACTCGGTCGCGCCGATCCTGCGCACCCTGGCCAGGCCCTCCCTGCGTCGGGCCGCCGCGGCCGCCGCGGAGCCGGCCGCCGCCGGGGGCCTGGCCGGGCGGCTGCGCCCGCTGGGCGGTGCGGAGCGGCTGGAGGCGCTCACCGACCTGATCGGCGCTCAGGTCGCGGCGGTGCTCGGGCACGGCGGACCGGGCGGAACGGGCGGTGTGGACGCGACGCGAAGCTTCAAGGACATGGGCTTCGACTCACTCACCGCCGTCGAGTTCCGCAACCGGATGAACACCGCGACCGGGCTCCGGCTGCCGGCCACGCTGGTCTTCGACCATCCGACCGTGGCCGCGCTCGCCGACCGGCTGGGCAGCGAGCTGCTGGACGCAGAGCCGCCGGTCGCGGCGGCGCCGAACCGGGGCGCCGCGTCCGCGACGGCGGGCGGAGCGGAGGACGACCGGATCGCGATCGTCGGCATGGCGTGCCGCTTCCCCGGCGGCGTCCGGACCCCGGACGCCCTGTGGCGGCTGGTGGCCGACGGCGTCGACGCGATCGGCGGGTTCCCCACCAACCGCGGCTGGGACGCCGAGGAGCTGTACGACCCGGACCCGGACCGGCAGGGCAAGACCTACGCCCGGCACGGCGGGTTCCTGCACGACGCCGACGAGTTCGACGCGGAGTTCTTCGGAGTGAGCCCCCGCGAGGCGCTGGCGATGGACCCGCAGCAGCGGCTGCTGCTCACGTCCACGTGGGAAGTCCTGGAGAACGCCGCCATCGACCCGGCGTCGCTGCGCGGCAGCGCCACCGGGGTGTTCATCGGGACGGCCGCGCAGGAGTACGGGGTCGGCGCCCGTCCCACCGGCACCGACGCCGAGGGCTACCGGATCACCGGTTCGACGACGAGCGTCGCCTCCGGCCGGATCGCCTACACCTTCGGCCTCGAAGGGCCGGCGATGACCGTCGACACGGCCTGCTCCTCGTCGCTGGTCGCCCTGCACCTGGCCGCCCAGTCGCTGCGCAACGGCGAATGCGGACTCGCGCTGGCGGGCGGCGCCGCGATCATGGCGACGCCGACGCTGTTCGTCGAGTTCAGCCGGCAGCGTGGTCTGGCCCCCGACGGCCGGTGCAAGCCGTTCGGCGCCGCCGCCGACGGCACCGCCTGGGGCGAGGGCGTCGGCGTACTGCTGCTGGAGCGGCTGTCGGACGCCCGCCGCAACGGGCACCAGGTGCTCGCGGTGGTGCGCGGCAGCGCCGTCAACTCGGACGGCACCAGCAACGGCCTCACCGCACCCAACGGACCGTCCCAGCAGCGGGTGATCCGCCAGGCCCTCGCCAACGCCGGACTGACCGCCGCGGACATCGACGCGGTCGAGGCGCACGGCACCGGGACCACGCTCGGCGACCCGATCGAGGCCCAGGCCCTGCTGGCCACCTACGGGCAGGACCGGCCCGACGGACAGCCGCTCTGGATCGGCTCGGTCAAGTCCAACATCGGCCACACCCAGGCCGCCGCCGGCATGGCCGGCATCATCAAGACGGTGCAGGCGATGCGGCACGGCGTCCTGCCCCGCACCCTGAACGTGGACGAGCCGACGCCACACGTTGACTGGGAGTCCGGCGGCGTCCGGGTCCTCACCGCCGACCGGCCCTGGTCGGACACCTCGGGGCCGCGCCGCGCCGGTGTGTCGGCGTTCGGCATCAGCGGCACCAACGCGCACGTCATCCTGGAGTGGGACCCGGCGGCCGCGGCCGTCCCGGACCCCGCTCCCGCTCCCGCTCCCGCTCCCGTCGACGCCATCGCCGAGGTCGCCAAGGTCGCCGATGTCGCCGATGTCGCCGAGGTCGCGGAGCCCCCCGTGGTCCCCTGGCTGCTGTCGGCCAGGACCGAAGCCGCGCTGACCGCACACGCACGGCAGCTCGCCGCCCACCTCGACGGGCACGACGGCCTGTCCCTCGCCGACGTCGGCGCCACGCTGGCGGCCCGGCCGCTGCACGAACACCGCGCCGCCGTGACCGGCCGCACCCGCGAGGAGCTCCGCGCCGCCCTGGCGGCCGTCGCCGACGGTGACCGGACGGCCGACGGGGTACGCCCCGGGTCGGGCCGGACCGGGGCGGGCCGGACGGCGTTCCTGTTCTCCGGCCAGGGCGCCCAGCGGCCCGGAATGGGCCGGGAGCTGTACCAGCAGTTCCCGGTCTTCGCCGCCGAACTCGACCGCGTCTGCGCACACCTGGACGCCCTTCTGGAGGTGCCGCTGCGCTCGGTGATGTTCGCCGAGGCGGGCACGGCCGAGGCGGCGCTGCTCGACCGGACCGGATACGGGCAGCCGGCCGTCTTCGCCCTGGAGGTGGCGCTGTTCCGCCTGCTCGGGTCGTGGGGGCTGCGGCCCGACGCCGTGCTCGGGCACTCGGTCGGCGAGATCGCCGCCGCACACGTGACCGGGGTCCTCGGCCTCGCCGACGCCTGCACGCTGGTCGCCGAACGCTCACGGCTGATGCAGTCGGTGACCGCGCGCGGCGCGATGGTCGCGATCCGGGCGGGTGAGGAGGAGGTCGCCCGGTCGCTGGCGGAAGCCGCCGGCCCGGGGGCCGTCTCGATCGCGGCCGTCAACACCGCCCGGTCGACCGTCGTCTCCGGCGACGCGGAGGCGGTGGCCCGGGTGGCGGCCCACTGGTCGGAGCGCGGCCGCAGGACGACCCCGCTGCGGGTCAGTCACGCGTTCCACTCCCCGCACATGGACCGCATCCTGGACGAGTTCGCCGAGGTCGTCGGGCGCCTCGAATTCCACCCGCCGCAGGTGCCGGTCGTCTCCGGACTCACCGGGCGGCCCGCCAGCGGGGCGCAGCTGGCCGATCCGGCCTACTGGACGCGCCAGGTGCGGGAGGCGGTCCGGTTCCACGACGGCACGGAGGCGCTGCGCGAGCTGGGCACCACGGTGTTCTTCGAGGTCGGCCCCGATGCGGCGCTGACCGCGCTGGTGCCGGACGGACCGGAAGGCACCGCCGACGAGACCGCCGACGAAACCGCCGCGGCCACGGACCAGGGCGTCGACGCGGGCCGGCCCGCGGGCGCCGGCCACCGCCGCAGCCACCGCATCGCGGCGCTGCGCCGGGACCGCCCGGAGCCGTCGACCCTGGTCGCGGCCGTGGCGGAGGCCGCGCTCCACGGGGCCGCGGTGGACTGGCGGGCGTTCTTCGCCCGGTTCTCCCCGCAGCCGGTGCAGCTGCCCAACTACCCGTTCCAGGGGCGGCGGTTCTGGCTCTCGGCCGAACTCTCCCCCGCCGCCCCGGGCACCGGGGCCGGCGCGCACGGGCTGCTGGCGGCGGCGACGTCGCTGGCCGACGGCGGCGGGTGGCTGCTGAGCGGCCGGGTGTCGCGGAGCACCCACCCGTGGCTCACCGAGCACACCGTGAACGGCGCCGCGATCGTGCCCGGCACGGTCTTCCTCGACCTCGCGGTGCACGCGGCGAGGGTCACCGGGAACGCCCGGATCGACGAACTCACCGTCGAGGCGGCGCTCCTGCTGCCCGAGAGCGGGGCCGTGGACCTCCAGGTCCTGGTGTCCGCACCGGACGCGCGCGGCCTGCACACCCTCACGGTCAGCTCGCGCGCCCACGGGCACCGCGACGAGGCAGGCGAACGGCCGTGGACCAGGCACGCGTCCGGGGCCCTGGGCGGCCGCCCCGCCGAGCCGTTCGAGGACTTCCCCACTGCCTGGCCGCCGCCGGGCGCCGAGCCGATCGACCTCGACGGGCTGTACGACACGCTCGCCGACGCCGGGGTCGGCTACGGACCCGCCTTCCAGGGGCTGCGGTCGGCCTGGCGGGACGACACCGCCGTCTACACGGAGGCCGACGCCCCCGAGGCCGGCGGCGGCACGGACGGCCTGCACCCGGCGGTGCTCGACGCCTCGCTGCACGCGCTGGCGACCGACCACCCCTCGCTGAACACCGGCGGGGAGGTCCTGCTGCCCTTCTCCTGGCGCGGTGTCGACCCGTACACCTGGAGCGCCACGACGATCCGCAGCCGGCTGACCCGAACCGGGCCCGACACCCTGGCCCTGGCCGTCACCGACGCCGACGGGACCCCGGTGGCGGCGGTGGAGGCCCTCCAGGTCCGGTCGGTGGCCCTCGGCGAGGTCGGCGCGCGGCGGCACGAGGCGTACCGGCTGGACTGGAGCCCGGTGGCGGCCCGTCCGAAGTCGTCCGACGCACCCGACGCACCCGACGCGCCCGACGCGGTCCTGCTGCGGGTGGAGGCGTCCGGCGACGCCGGGCCCGAGGAGGTTCGCGCGGCCGTGGCCCGGGTGCTCGACACGGTCCAGCGGTGGGCGGTCGGGGACCACCCGGCGCGGTCCCGTCTGGTGGTCGTGACCCGGGGCGCCGTCGTCACCGGCCCCGGTCCCGAGGCCGCCGACCCGGCCGGCACCGACCCGGCGGGCACCGACCCGGCCGGCATCGACCTGGCGGGCGCCGCCGTCTGGGGCCTGGTCCGCAGCGCGCAGGCCGAGCACCCCGGGCGGTTCGTCCTGCTCGACCTCGAAGGCGGTGCCGACGACGGTCTCGACGACAGCCTCGACGGCGGTCCCGACGGCAGCCCCAACGACGGCTCCGAGGCCGCCGCCGACGGCCGCCTCGCCCGGACCCTCGCCGATGCCCTCGCCCTGGACGAACCCCAACTGGCCCTGCGCCGGGGCGGCTTCCTGGCCCCGCGGGTGGCCCCCGCACCGCTGACCGCCCCCGCCGGCTCCCCGCTCGACCCGGACGGAACGGTCCTGGTCACCGGCGGCACGGGCGCCCTGGGCGCGCTCGTCGCCCGCCACCTCGTCACCCGGCACGGCGTCCGGCACCTGCTGCTGACCGGCCGCCGGGGCGTCGACGCGCCGGGCGCGACGGAACTGCGGTCCGAACTGGCCGGGTACGGCGCCGAGGTGACCGTCGCCGCCTGCGACGCCGCCGACCGCGAGGCGCTCGCCGCGCTGCTCGCGGGCATCTCCGACGAGCACCCGCTCACGGCCGTCGTGCACACCGCCGGGGTCCTGGACGACGCCGCGCTGGACAACCTGGACCCCGACCGGATCGACACGGTGTTCCGGCCGAAGGCCGACGCCGCCCGGCACCTGCACGAGCTGACCGCCGGCTCGGGGCTCGCGGCCTTCGTCCTGTTCTCCTCCGTCGCGGGCACGCTCGGCACGCCCGGACAGGCCAACTACGCGGCCGCCAACGCCTACCTCGACGCCCTCGCGCACCGTCGCCGCGCCCTGGGGCTCCCGGCCACCAGCCTGGTCTGGGGGCCGTGGACGCTGGCCGGCGGGATGGCGGCCGACGAACGGCGGGTCCGTCAGGCCGCGCTGGTCCCGCTGTCCGCCGAGGCCGGCCTCGGCCTGTTCGACGCCGCCCTCGCCGCGGACCACCCGGTGCCGCTCGCGCTGCGCCTCGACCGCGCCGCCCTGCGCGCGGCGGACCCGGCGGCGGTCCCGCCGGTGCTGTCGACGCTGGCGGGCTCGTCCGCGCACCGCCGGACCGAGCGGACCCCGCTGCTGCGGCGGCTCCAGGGCCTCGACGGGCCGCGGCGGCACCAGGTGCTGCTGGCGGCGGTGCGCGACCAGGTCGCGGCGGTCCTCGGGCACGAGGGCACCGACCGCGTCCCCGCCGACCGCGAGTTCAACGAGCTGGGCTTCGACTCGCTGACCGGCATCGACCTGCGCAACCGGCTCTCCGCCGCGACGGGCCTGCGGCTGCCCGCGACGCTCGTCTTCGACTACCCCAACCCGGCCGCGCTGGCCGCCCATCTCGGGGCCGAACTGCCCGACCGGGACCGGACGGCGCCCGAGCGGGCGAAGCCCGCGGAGCCGATCCGGCCGACGGCGGCGGCGGACGACCCGATCGTGATCATCGGGATGGCCTGCCGGTTCCCCGGTGAGGTCCGGTCCCCGGAGGACCTGTGGCGGCTGGTCCGCGACGGGGTCGACGCGATCGGCCCGTTCCCCGCCGACCGCGACTGGAACGTCGAGGAGCTCTACGACCCGGCGCCCGAACGGCACGGCAAGTCCTACACCCGCGAGGGCGGCTTCCTGCACGACGCGGACCGGTTTGACCCGCACTTCTTCGGGATGAGCCCGCGCGACGCGATGGCCGCCGACCCGCAGCAGCGGCTGCTGCTCGAGACCGGCTGGGAGGTGCTGGAACGTGCCGGCATCGACCCGGCGGACCTCCGCGGCAGCCGGACCGGGGTCTTCACCGGCGTCATGTACAGCGACTACGGCGCACGCCTGGTGAACAGCCGGGTCGACGAGTACGAGGGATACCTCGGCACGGGCAGCGCGGGCAGCATCGCGTCGGGCCGCGTCTCCTACACCTTCGGCTTCGAGGGCCCGGCGATCACCGTGGACACCGCCTGCTCGTCCTCCCTGGTGAGCCTGCACCTCGCCGTCCGCGCCCTGCGCGACGGCGAGTGCGACCTGGCGCTCGCCGGCGGCGTGACCGTGATGGCGACCCCGGCCCCCTTCGTCGAGTTCAGCCGGCAGCGCGGGCTCGCCCCGGACGGCCGGTGCAAGCCGTTCGGCGCCGGCGCCGACGGGGTCGCCTGGGCGGAGGGCGTGGGACTGCTGCTGGTCGAGCGGCTGTCGGACGCCCGCCGCAACGGGCACCAGGTGCTCGCCGTGGTCCGGGGGACGGCGGTCAACCAGGACGGCGCCTCCAACGGGCTCACCGCGCCCAACGGCCCGTCCCAGCAGCGGGTCATCCGCCAGGCCCTGGCCGACGCGGGCCTCGCACCCGCCGACGTGGACGCGGTCGAGGCGCACGGCACCGGGACGCCGCTGGGCGACCCGATCGAGGCCCAGGCGCTGATGGCGGTCTACGGGCAGGACCGGGCGGCCGACAGGCCGCTCTGGATCGGCTCGGTCAAGTCCAACATCGGGCACGCCCAGGCGGCCGCCGGGGTCGCCGGCGTCATCAAGACGGTGCAGGCGATCCAGCACGGCCGACTGCCGCGCAGCCTGCACGCCGACACACCGTCGCCGCACGTGGACTGGGCGTCGGGTGGTGTCGCCGTCCTGCGGGAGGAACGGGCCTGGCCGGACCACGGCCGCCCGCGCCGCGCGGGGGTGTCCGCCTTCGGCATCAGCGGCACCAACGCGCACGTCGTCCTGGAGGCGCCCGCCGCCGAGGACCTGCCCGGGACGGCCACCGCTCCCGCCAGTCCGCCCGCTTCGCCCACTTCGACGGCCTCCACGGCCTCCACGGCCTCGACGGCCTCGACGGCTTCGGCGGCTTCGGCGGCTTCGACCGCTGCCGTCGAGCCCGCCGTTCCCGCCCCGGTGGTGCCCTGGCTGCTGTCGGCCAGGACGGACCCGGCCCTCGCCGAACACGCCGCCCGGGTACGCGACTTCGTTCGGGAGCACCCCGAGCACGGTCCCGCCGACCTCGCCCGCGCGCTCGGCTCCCGGTCGGTGTTCGAGCGGGCGGCCGCAGTGGTCGGCCGGACCCGCGAGGACCTGCTCTCCGGGCTGGACGCCCTCGCCGCGGGCGGCACCGCGCCGCACGTCGTCCGGGGCGGTGCGGGGGAGCGCGGCGCGACCGCGTTCCTGTTCTCCGGCCAGGGCTCCCAGCGGGCCCGGATGGGCAGCGGCCTGTACGCGGCCCACCCGGAGTTCCGGCGCGCGCTGGACGAGGTGTGCGCGCACTTCGACGGACTGCTCGACCGCCCGTTGCGGGAGCTGATGTTCGCGCCCGCCGGGACCGCCGAGGAGGATCTGCTGCACGAGACCCGCTACACCCAGCCCTCGCTGTTCGCCCTGGAGGTCGCCCTCTACCGGCTGCTGCGGAGCTGGGGCGTCACTCCCGACTACCTGATGGGGCACTCGGTCGGCGAGTTCGCCGCCGCGCACGTCGCGGGCGTCCTGTCGCTGGCCGACGCCTGCACCCTGGTCGCCGTGCGCGGCCGGCTGATGCACGAGGTCGCCGGCCGCGGCGCCATGGTGGCAATCGGCGCAGGCGCCGACGAGGTGCGCGCCTCGCTGGCCGGCCGGGAGGACACGGTCGGCATCGCCGCCGTCAACGGCCCGGCCGGCACGGTGGTGTCGGGCGACGAGGTCGCCGTCATGGCAGTCGTCGACGAGTGGGTCCGGCGTGGCAGCCGGACCAAACGGCTGCTGGTCAGCCACGCTTTCCACTCGCCGCTGATGGAGCCGATGACGGCCGCCCTCCGGGAGACCGCCGAGCGGCTGCGCTACGCCGAGCCGACCGTCCCCGTGGTGTCGACCGTCACCGGCGCCGTGGTGGAGCCCGGCACCATGACGTCGCCCGACTACTGGGTCGACCAGGTGCTGCGTCCGGTGCTGTTCTCGGACGGCGTCGCGACCCTGCACGCCGCCGGGGTGCGCGCCTACCTGGAACTGGGCTCGGACGCGCTGGCCTCGATCACCCCGGACTGCCTGCCCGAGCTGGACCCCCGGCCGCTGGTCGGCGCGCTGCTGCGCAAGGACCGGCCCGAACCGGAGTCGGTGGCCACCGCGTTGGCCCAGGCACGGCTGCACGGCGTGCCGGTGGACCTGGCGGCCCTGCTGCCCGGCGCCCGGCCGGCCGACGGCCTGCCCACCTACCCGTTCCAACGCGAGCGGTTCTGGCTCAGCCGGCCCGCCGACTCCGGCGACCCGGCGGGACTCGGCCTGGACCGGACGACCCACCCCTTCCTCGGTGCCGGGACCGAACTGCCCGACGGAGGCTTCCTGTTCACCGGGCGGATCTCGGCACAGACCCAGCCCTGGCTGGCCGACCACACCGTCCACGGCAGCCTGGTCGTCCCGGCCACCGCGCTGGTCGAACCGGTCCTGTACGCGGGCGGGCGGGCCGGTTGCGGCCGGGTCGACGAGCTCGACCTGTCCGCCCCGCTGGTCCTGCCCGAGACCGGGGCCGTCCACCTCCAGGTGGTCACCGGTGCGCCCGACGCCGACGGCCGACGGAGCGTCGTCATCCGCTCCCGGCCGACAGGTTCGGCCGAGGAGGGATGGACGCGCCACGGTCAGGGCATCCTCGCCCCCGTCCCGGCCGTCCCCGCGGACTCCGCCCCCTCGGCCCCGACCCCGGACGGTGCCTGGCCCCCGCCCGGCGCGCAACCCGCCGACGTCGGCGAGATCTACGAACTGCTGGCGGGCCTGGGCCTCGGTTACGGTCCCGCCTTCCGCGGCCTGCGCACGGTGTGGCGCCACGGCGACGAGGTACTGGCCGAGGTCCGGCTGACCGGGTCACCCTCGTCCGGCTTCCGGATCCACCCCGCGCTGCTGGACGCGGCCCTGCACACGCTCGCGTACGTCCACACCGACGTGGACCGCGCCGAGGGCGTGCCGGTGCCGTTCTCCTGGGCCGGCGTCAGCGTGTCCGGGGACGCCACGAGCACCCTCCGGGTACGGCTGGCCCGGGCGGGCACCGGTTTCGCGCTGCGGCTGACCGACGACCGGGGCGCCGAGGTCGCCTCGATCGAGTCGCTGTCGGTCCGGAACCTGGCGCCCGGACAGTTCGGCGCGGCGGGGAGCGAGGGGTCCAGGGCGCGGTTCGGCCTCGCATGGACCGAGGTCGCGCTGCCCGCGCCGTCGGACGACGCGGGCACCCCGGTCGCCCCGGTGGGCGCCCTGCTGGAGGCCGTGGTGGACCGGCCGGTGAACGGGGCCGCCCCGGACACCGCCGCCGCGCCGGCCCTGCTGCTCCTCGACTGCACCCGGGTCCCCGCCGAAGGCCCGAACCCGGCAGGCACCGACGCGGCCGAGGCCGCGCGCCGGGCGACCGGGCACGTGCTCGGCGTCCTCCAGGCCTTCCTCGCCGAGGACCGGTTCGCCGACTCCCGGCTCGGCGTCCTCACCCGCTCGACGGTCTCCGCCGTCACCGGCGACCGCGTCGCCGACCTCGCGGGCGCGGCCGTCGGCGGCCTGGTCCGCGCCGCACAGAGTGAGAATCCCGACCGGATCGTCCTGCTCGACACCGACGGCACCGACGCCTCCGCCCGGGCCGTGCGCGCCGCGCTGCTCACCGGCGAACCGTGGCTCGCGCTGCGGGACGGGACGGCCTACGCCGCCCGCCTGGCCCGGGCCGGCACCGAGGACGCCGGGGCCGCCCGCCGGACCGACCGGTCCGGCACGGTGGACGACGGCACCACGCCGTTCGCCCCCGACGGTACGGTCCTCGTCACCGGCGGCACCGGGGCACTCGGCGCGCTGATCGCCCGGCACCTGGTCACCGCCCACGGCGTCCGGCACCTGCTGCTCACCAGTCGCAGCGGCCGCTCCGCGGCGGGGGCGGAGGAACTGCTCGCCGAACTGACCGGGCTCGGCGCCCAGGCCACCGTGGCGGCGTGCGACGTCGGCGACCGGGACGCGCTGGCGGACCTGCTCGCCGCAGTGCCCGTCACGAACCCGCTCACCGCGGTGATCCACGCCGCGGGCGTCCTGGACGACTCGACGCTCCCCGGCCTCACCGCCGACCGGATCGCCACCGTCCTCCGGCCCAAGGCCGACGCGGCCTGGCACCTCCACCAGCTCACCGAAGGCCTGGACCTCACGCACTTCGTGCTGTTCTCCTCCGCCTCCGGAGTGCTCGGCGGCGCCGGCCAGGGCAACTACGCGGCGGCCAACGCCTTCCTCGACGCGCTGGCCGAACAGCGGCATTCCCGTGGCCTCCCGGCCTCCTCCCTCGCCTGGGGGATGTGGGCGACCGACGGGACGATGGCCGGCGGCCTCGGCACGGCCGACCGGGCCCGCATCGGCCGTGGCGGCATGCTGCCCCTCGACGCCGCACAGGGCCTTGCCCTGTTCGACTCCGCCCTGCACGACGGCCGTGCCACCACCCTCCTGCTCCGGATCGACCCGCCGACCCTGCGCGCCCAGGCCGAGGCCGGCACCCTGCCCCCGATCCTGCGCACGCTGGCCGGCCCCCCGCGCGCTCGCCGGGACGCCGAGGCCGGACCGTCGCTCGCCCAGCGCCTGGCGGGCCGCGCCGAGACCGAACAGACCGACCTGCTGCTGGAGTTCCTCCGCCAGGAGATCTCGGTCACCCTGGGGCACACCGGAGTCGCCGCCGTGGAGCTCAACCGCGGCTTCCTGGAACTCGGCTTCGACTCGCTCACCGCCATCGAGCTCCGCAACCGGCTGAGCGACGCCGTCGGCCGGCGGCTGCCGGCCACCACCCTGTTCGACTACCCGACGCCGCGCCAGCTCGCCGCCCGTCTGCGTGAACTGCTGGTCCCCGCCGGCCCGGCCGACGTGACCGAGGCGACCGACGCGGCCCTCCGCAGGCTCATCGCGTCGGTCACGCCGGACCGCCTGCGCCGAGCGGGGCTGCTGGACGCCGTCCTCGGCCTGGCCGACGGCGCCGACGGCCCCGGACGGACCGCGCAGGAGGAGGACGAGGAACAGGACCTCCTCGACGCCGACGTCGAGGACCTCATCCGCATCGCCCTCACCGACACCGACTCGTGACCACCCCAGAACCGACGGAGCCGACGATGAACATGCCTACCGAGAAGGTCGTCGAAGCGCTGCGCACGTCACTGCTGGAGAACAAGCGCCTTCGACGGCAGCTCCAGCAGCACACCGAGGCCGCAGCCGAACCGATCGCGATCGTCGGGATGGCCTGCCGCTACCCCGGCGGCGTGCGCTCGCCCGAGGACCTGTGGCGCCTCATCGCCTCCGGCGGCGACGCCATCGGCCCCTTCCCGCGCGACCGCGGCTGGGACGTCGACGGCCTGTACGACCCGGACCCCGACGCACCCGGCAAGTCGTACGTGCGGGAGGGCGGATTCCTGGACGACGCCGCCGACTTCGACCCCGCGTTCTTCGGCATCAGCCCGCGCGAGGCGCTGGCGATGGACCCGCAGCAGCGGCTGCTGCTGGAGACCGGCTGGGAGGCCTTCGAACACGGCGGCCTAGACCCCGAGACCCTGCGCGGCAGCCGCACCGGGGTCTTCACTGGCGTCATGTACGGCGACTACGCGTCGCGCCTGCGACGGATGCCGGAGGGACTGGAGGGTCAGGTGGTCACGGGCAGCGCGGGCAGTGTCGCCTCCGGGCGGCTGTCCTACACCTTCGGCCTGGAGGGCCCCGCCGTCACGCTGGACACGGCGTGCTCCTCCTCGCTGGTCGCCCTGCACCTGGCCGCGCAGTCGCTGCGCAACGGCGAGTGCGACCTCGCCCTCGCCGGCGGGGTCACGGTGATGGCCACCCCGGTCGCGTTCACCGGCTTCAGCCGGCAGCGCGGCCTGGCCCCCGACGGGCGCTCCAAGTCCTTCGCGGCCGCCGCCGACGGCGTGGTGTGGAGCGAGGGCGTCGGCCTGCTGCTGGTCGA
>NZ_JBVHYH010000121.1:0-15601 GCF_055569135.1 Kitasatospora sp. NPDC029367 | reverse complement strand
CCCCCCCCCCCCCCCCCCCCCCCCCCCCCCCCCCCCCCCCCCCCCCCCTCCCCCGCCCCCCCCCCCCCCCCCCCCCCCCCCCCCCCCCCCCCCCCACGGCCGTTGTAAGGGGGTGTCAGGCGTAAGGCGTCACGCGTCAGGCTTTAGGCGGCAAGGGTGCCGACGGCGGCGAGGGCGGTGGTGGCGAAGCGGTGGTCCTGCTCCGGGGCGCCGCCGCCGATGCCGAGGGCGCCGACCAGCCGGCCGTCGCGGCGGACCGGGAGGCCGCCGGCGATGAACAGCAGTGGGCGGTCCAGGGCGGTCGGCAGCGAGTGGAACGGGCCGTCCGGCTTCACCAGGTCGACCAGGTCGGCGGTCGGGGCGTCCAACTGGAGCGCGGTGTAGGCCTTGCGGGTGCTGGTCTCGCCGGAGATCAGCACGGCGCGGTCGTCGCGGCGGAAGGCCAGCAGGTGCCCGCCGGCGTCCAGGACGGTGACGCTGACGGTCACCCCGGCGGCCTCGGCGGCGGTGTGGGCGGCTCGGACCAGGGCCTCGGCCTCGGTGGTGGTCAGGGCGGTCGGGGTGGTCGGGGCGGTGGTGCTCATGGCGGCGCTGCTCCTGGGGAACTGGGAACTGGGAACGGGGAAGGGAGGGGGTAAGGGGGCGGGCGGTCAGTGGTGGACGGGCGTCCGGGGTGCGGCGGCGGTGCCGGTGGTGGCGGCCCGGTGCCGGTCGCGGCGTTCGAGGGCGGCGGACCAGAGGGCGAGCAGCAGGGCGGCTGCGGCGAGCAGGGCGCCGACCCAGTTGGGGGCGGTGTAGCCGAGGCCGGCCGAGATGACCAGGCCGCCGAGCCAGGCCGCCAGGGCGTTGCCGAGGTTGAAGGCGCCGATGTTGACGGCGGAGGCGAGGGTGGGAGCGCCGTGGGCCTGGTCGAGGACGCGCTTCTGCAACGGGGGGACGGTGGCGAAGCCGAGGGCGCCGACCAGCAGGATCGTCACGGCGGCGGCGACCTTGTCGTGCGCGGTGAGGGTGAACAGGGCCAGGACGACGGCCAGCCCGCCGAGGGTGGTGTAGAGCAGGGGCATCAGCCTGCGGTCGGCGAACCTGCCGCCGAGCAGGTTGCCGAGGAACATCCCGACGCCGAACAGCACCAGCAGCCAGGTGACCGCGCCCTCGGAGTAGCCGGCGGTGTCGGTCATCATCGGGGCGATGTAGGTGATCGCGGCGAAGACCCCGCCGAAGCCGAGGACGGTCATCGCCATCGCGAGCAGCACCTGGGGATTGCGGAAGGCGGTCAACTCGCCACGCAGGCGGGCCCCTTCGGGGCGGGGCAGGCTGGGGACCAGCTTGCCGATGCCGAGCAGGCCGAGCAGTCCGAGGGCGGCGACGCCGGTGAAGGTGGTGCGCCAGCCGACGGCCTGGCCTATGAAGGTGCCCAGCGGGACGCCGACGATGTTGGCGACGGTGAGCCCGGTGAACATGGTGGCGATGGCGCCGGCCTTCTTCTGCGGGGCGACGAGTTCGGCGGCGACGACCGAGCCGATGCCGAAGAACGCGCCGTGGGCCAGCGAGGTCACGATCCGCCCGGCGAGCATCAGCGGGAAGCTGGGGGCGACGGCGGACAGCAGGTTGCCGATGACGAACAGGCCCATCAGCAGCATGAGCATGGTCTTGCGGCTGATCCGGGTGCCGAGCACGGTCATCAGCGGGGCGCCGACGACCACGCCGAGTGCGTAGCCGGTGACCAGTAGGCCGGCGGTGGGGACGGCCACGCCGTAGTCGTCCGCGATCTGGGGCAGCAGGCCCATGATCACGAACTCGGTGGTTCCTATCCCGAAGGCCCCGATGGCCAGGGCGAGAAGTGCGAGGGGCATGGCGCGACCTCCGTGCGATTGCTAGTGCGCCTTACGTGCCTCGACAATAGTTGCAAGCGCTGGCTATGGGCAAGTGCGGGCATTCACCCTCGACATGCCCGAGGCCTAAACTGGAGGCCTGCCCGTACCTGGTTCGTACCTGGAAGGAGGCCGTGCCGATGACCGCCACGGACCCTGCGCTGACCGCCCTCGCCAACGGCTGGGCCGCCCTGTACGTCCTGTACGGCCGGATCGAGGCGCACATCGAGCGCGCCCTCCAGGCGGAGCACGACCTGAGCGTGCGCGAGTACTCGCTGCTCGACGTGCTCAGCCGCCAGCACGACGGCGAGGGCGGGCACCTCCAGATGAAGCAGGTCGCCGACGCGGTCGTGCTCAGCCAGAGCGCCACCACCCGGCTGGTCTCCCGGCTGGAGGACCGCGGGCTGCTCGCCCGCTACCTCTGCCCCACCGACCGCCGCGGCATCTACACCGACGTGAGCGAGGACGGCCTGCGGCTCCTGGCGCAGGCCCGGCCGACCAATGACACCGCGCTGCGCGAGGCGCTCGACGAGGCCGCCCGCAACCCGGAGCTGGCCCCGCTGGTCGCGGCCGTCGAGGCGGTCGACCCGCCTGCATTGCTGCGGCGGCCCTGAGCGGCGCTGAGTGGCCTGGGGGAAGGCGCACGGGCGGGGCGTACGGGGAAAGGCGTCGGGCGGGCCCGCGGCACTCGCTGTGCCGTGGGCCCGCCCGTGTTGCGTGGGGAGCGGCCGTCGCGCCGCCGCCGCGGGTCAGTGCGGGAGGACGGCGTCGGCGGTCGCCGGGAGCGGGTAGGCGTCCGGGTCGACCGGGCCGGGCAGGTCGGTGGCCGGGCGGGCGGGGGCGTTGGGGTCCGGCAGTGAGGGCTGGGCGGGCGGCGCCTGGACCTGGTTGAACGGCACGCCGGGCGGGGCCTGGACCGGGGCGGCCCGGCCGGTCGCGAGCGGGCTGCGGCTCTGTGCGTCGCAGGCGGCCCGGCTCTCCAGGTCGTCCGGGCTCTGGGTGGCGGGCTGGTTGCCGGTGAAGCAGTTGCCCGGGTCAGCGGAGGCGAGCACGAGGTCGATGCCGTTGCCCTCGGTGCGGTTGCCCTTGACCAGGTTGCCGGCGGCCGGGTGTCCGGGCGGGTCGGTGACGATCACGCCGGCCGAGCGGTTGCCCTTGACCAGGTTGCGCTCGACCCGGTTCGCGGTGCCGCCGCCGATCCCGATGCCGATGCCGAAGCCGCCGTCGGCCTGCTCGGGGGTGTCGGAGGCGTTGTTGTCGGTGACGGCGTTCCCGGCGATCACGGCGCCGTGCTGGGGGGCGAGGGCTTCCAGGTCGTTGGAGTTGACGGTGACGCCGACCCGGTTGCCGACCACCCGGTTGCCGAGGAACCAGAGGTTGTCCGAGGCGTTGGTGATCTCGATGCCGACCGCGTTGCGCTCCACGGTGTTGCGGCGCACCAGGGTGTCGCAGGGCTTGCACTGCCCGACGTAGACACCGGAGTCGGCGCCGCCGGAGGCGTAGGAGTCCTCGATGATCCCGGCCCGGGCGTCGAAGGCGTAGATCCCGTACAGGCCGTTGTTGTAGGCGGTGACCCTCGTCGCCCGGAAGCCCTGGAGGGCGGGGAAGCGGGTGGTGTCCAGCGGGTTGTAGGCGGAGCCGCCGGCGCCGCGCTGCTGGAGCTTCTCGTCGGTGACGCCGGTGAACAGCACGCCGTTGGCGAGGTAGCCGTGCACGGTGAGGTTCTCCACCACCGAGCCGGCGCCGGTGACGGTGACCCCGTTGACCAGCCGCACGCCGCCGTCCAGCACCACCGAGTTGCGGTCGGTGCCGCGCAGCACGATCCGGGGCTTGGTGATCCGCACGCTCTCCTGGTACGTCCCGGGGGAGACCAGGACGGTGTCGCCCTCGCGGGCGACGTCCACGGCCTTCTGGACGGACGGGAAGTCCTGCGGGACGCGGACCACGGTGCCCTCCGGGTGGCGGGCGTCCGAGGAGGGGCCGCTGGCCGAGGAGCAGCCGGTCAGGGCGAGGGCGGCGACCAGCAGGGCGGGCAGGGCGCGGACGGCGCCGCGCGGGCGGACCGGACCGCTGGAGCGGCGCGGACGGTGCCGTGGTGCTTCGGAGGCGGATTGACGGACGGTCAAAAGTTGCATACGGGGTGTTCTATCGTCTCCAATGTCGGTCATGCATGCCGAAACCGGAAAGGCGCGGAAACAGCCGGGAGCCGCCAGGGGCGGGGTGGACCGGAGGACGCTGATCGCGGGCGGCGGCGCGGTGCTGGCCGCCGGGGTCGGCGCAGGGGCCGTGGCGCTGGGGCGCGGGCCGTCCGCCGCGCCATCGCCGCCCCCGGCGCCCCCGTCACTACCGGCGCTGCCGGAGACGCCGTTCCACGGCGACCGGCAGGCCGGGGTGACGGCCCCGCAGCAGCCCGCCACCCTGCTGCTCGCCCTCGACCTGGCGCCCGCCGCCACCTCCGACGGGCGGACCGTACTGCGCTCCCTGCTGGGGGAGTTGACCCGGGTACTGGCCGACGCGACGGGCGGCAGCCCGGCCGATCCCCGGCTGCGGGACGGCGAACCGGCGCGACTGAGCAGCCTGGTCGGGGTCGGGCCGGGGCTGGCCGCCCGGCTCGGGCTGAACGTCCCGCCCGCGCTGGCGGAGCTCCCGGCCTTCCCCGGGGACCGGCTGGACCAGGCCCGCGGCGGCGGTGACCTGGTGGTCCAGCTGTGCGCCGCGGACCGCTGGCCGCTCACCGTTGTGGCCGAACTCCTCGGCGGCGCGGCCAAGTCGGCGGGCGCGACGGTGCGCTGGAGCCAGCCCGGCTTCCTGCCGCGCACGCCCGCGGGGACCACCCCGCGCAACCTCTTCGGCTACAAGGACGGCACCGCCAACCCGAGCCCGGCCGAGGCCCAGCAGTGGGTCTGGGGCCCGCCCGGCCCGTACGAGCACGGCACCGTCCTGGTCTACCGCCGGATCCGGATGGACACCGCCGCTTTCGCCGCCCTCCCGGAGGACCGGCGCGACCTGGCCATGGGCCGCCGGCGCGGCGACGGCGCCCCGCTCACCGGTAGGGCCGAGCACGAGGACCCGGACATCTACGCCAAGAACCCGGACGGCTCGTACGTCATCCCCAACAGCGCCCACGTCCGGCTCAGCAGCCCCCGGCTCGACTCCGGCGCCCGGATGCTGAGGCGCGGCTACAGCTACGACGACGCCCCCGACGACCGGGGGCTGCTGTTCTGCGCCTTCGTGCGGGACCCGGCGCAGTTCACCCGGGTGCAGAACCGGCTGGCGGCCAAGGACGCGCTCAATCCGTTCCTGGTGCACACGGCTTCCGCGGTGGCCTACGTGCTGCCGGGGGTGCGGGAGGGCGGGGTGCTGGGCGAGGGGTTGTGGGGGTGACGGGGCGGGGTCGAGCGGTCGAGCGGCGGGGCCGAGCGGTTGGGCGGCGGCCGGGCGGCCTCACCAGGTGACCGGGATCGCGGCCGGGCTGCGGGTGGTGCCGCCCAGCTGCCAACTCAGCTGCTCCAGCGGGACGGTGAGGCGGAGGCCGGGCAGGGCGGTGGCCAACCGGCGGAGCGATTCGCGCAGTTCGAGGCGGACCCGCCAGGCGCCGATGCAGTAGTGCGGGCCGACGCTGAACGCGAGGGTGGGTGCGTCGAGCGGCGTGCCCAGGTCGGCCTCGATCCCGCCGGGGAAGACCGCGGGATCCCGGTTGGCGCTGCCGAGGCTCGCGGCGACCACGGCCCCGGCCGGGACGGTCACGCCGCCGACGTCGACCGGGGCGGTGGCGCGGCGGAGGGTGGCCTCGTCGTCCCCCAACGGGATGTAGTGCAGCAGGCGTTCGGCGGTGTGCTCGGTGACCACCGGGTCGGTGAGCCGGCGCCAGTGCTCGGGGCGCTCGGCCAGGAGGTAGACCAGGGCGTTGCCGAGGGCGCCGGTGACGCTCTCGTTGCCGCTGGCGGTGAGGCCGAGGACGAGGAAGGCGAGCGCGTCCTCGGGGACGCCGCCGTCCCGGTCGGCGGCCTGCACCAGTCGGCTGACCAGGTCCGGGCCGGGGCTGCGGCGCCGGCGTTCGATCAACTCCTCGGTGAACGCGCCGAATTCGGCGAGGGCCTCGGTCCGTCCGGCTTGTTCGGCCTGGTCCGGTTCCTGGTCGCCGCCGCCCTGGGCGAGCAGGGCGAGGGTCCAGTGCCGCAGTCGCCCTTCGTCCAGGCGGTCCGGGCCGTCGCCGTCCAGGCCCATCAGCCGGGCGGTGACGGCGAAGGGCACCGGTCGGGTGAAGGCGGTGACCAGGTCGGCGGGCGGTCCGGCGGCGAGCAGCGCGTCCACGGACTGCTGGACGGCGGCCGCGACCCAGGGCTGCCAGCTCGCGATGGCGCGCGGGGTGAACGCCCGCTGGACGGTGGCGCGCAGGCGGCGGTGGGCGGCGCCGTCCTGGTTGAACAGCGAGGCGGGGTTGGCGGCGACGTCGGCGGTGCTGCCCGCGGTGCCGACCTCGTGCAGGTCGTTCCGGGTGAGGCGGGGGTCGCCGAGGACCTGCCGGACGTCGTGGTAGCGGGTGACGAGCCAGGCGGGGGTGCCGTCCGGGAGGGTGGTCGGGTGCGGCGGCCGGGCGGGGGTGAACGGGAGCCGGTGGAGCGGTGGGGGCGGGGTGTCGGTGCCGGTGTCGGCTGCGGGGGAGGACATGGAACCCTTCGGGGTCGGCGGCGCTGCGGGGCACGGGCATCCAACTGTCATATTTTCTGAGGGAATTGGATCCTTCTGACGGTTTTCCCGTTTCGGCCCGATGCTACGCCCCCGAACCCTCCGTACGTGGTCTCAACGCCCCCACTCGGGTGCCGGGTCGACCGGCAGCAGCGGCCGCACCGCGCCCAGCACGGCGCCGATGCAGGTGTCGCGCAGCTCCGTCCGAGTGCAGCTCGGCTCGGTCAGCCAGTCCACGACCAGCACCCGGACGAACACCAGCCAGCTGCGCAGGACTTGGGAGACGGCGAGGCGGCCGTCCTGGTCCGCCAGCGGCAGGACGGCGAGCAGTCGGGCGCGCAGGGCGTCCAGTTCCTCGGTGATGATGGTCTGGACGACCGGGTCCCCGGCCAGCTCGCGGTTGGCGGCCAGCACGGTGTGCCGGTTGGCGACGAAGTGGTCGAGATGGGCGTCCAGGCCCTCGATCAGCTGCTCGACCAGGGTGTCCGCCGGGTCGAACCTGGTCCGGGCCAGCAGGTCGTCCGAGGCCTGCCGGTGGACGGCCGCGAACAGTTCGCGCTTGCCGGCGAAGTGCCGGTAGAGCAGCGCGCGGGAGACCCCGGCCTGCTCGGCGACCTCCTCCATCAGCACGTCGGCGTACGGCCGGGCGGCGAAGGCCCGGGCGCCGACGGCGAGCAGCTGGGCGCGGCGTTCGGCGGGGGAGAGGCGTCGGCGGCGCTCGTGAACGGACATGCGGCACAGGCTACTTGACAGGTGTCCAGTAGTGGGCGCTAGCTTGGTGGAAGCGTTGGTGGACACGTGTCTACTGGCGTCCGACGGGTGATGGGTGGTCGGCTCATGGCGAAGGCGAAGGCGCAGGCACAGGCGCGGGGAACGGCGCAGGCGCAGGGAAGGGCGAAGGCGAAGGCACTGCGGGTGCTCGCCTGGACGATGGGGGTCGCCTGCGTGGCGATCGGGTTCGAGCACCTGCTGGGCGGGCCGGTGGGCTTCCCCGGGATCCCGGACCCGGGCCCGACGGTCGACAGCTTCGGCCGCTTCATGGGCGCGGTCTTCGCCGGGTACGGCGTGGCCTGGATCCGGGCCGCCCGGCAGGTGCCGGTGCCCGCACGGGAGGTGCGGTGGCTGACGGCGGTGCTCCTGCTGGGCGGCCTCGGCCGGGTGCTCGGCCTGGCGGTGGACGGGCGGCCGCACTGGTTCCAGCTGGTGCTGATGGGGATCGAACTCGGGCTCCCGGCGGTGTACTTCTGGCTCGCCGACGCGGACGAGCGGGCCGCCCGGGGCTGAGCCTCCGGGTGCCCGCCCGGTCAGGGCGGTCGGGGCACGGGCGGGTCAGACCGCGAAGGCCCGCAGGTGCTCGGTGAGGGTGGTCCGGTCGACGCTCGCGCCGGTGAGCGAGACGTACCCGTCCGGTCGGACCAGCACCACGGCCTCGCCGCGCAGCCCGTACGCGCGGGCGGCGTGGCCGTCGGGGTCGCGGACGGCGGCGACCCGCAGGCCGGGGAGGTCCTGGGGCACGGATCGGGCGGTCGGGCCGGCCGGGTCGGACTGGCCGGACTGGCCGGACTGGTCGGACGGGTGGGCCGGGCCGGCCGGGGCCGGGTGGTCGCCGAAGGCCAACAGGGTGAAGTGCGGGCCGCGGAACAGGTCGAACAGCCGGACCGGCGTTCCGTCCCACGTGGTACAGGGCGCGTCCGGGGCCCGGTCGCCGGCCCGGATGCCGGTGGCCTCGTCCAGGTCCCGGCCGAGCGGGCCGCCGCGGTAGTCGATCGAGAGCCCGGTGAGGTCGGCGCCCTGGACGGCCAGGGTGCGGAACTGTTCGGTCAGCACCGTGGCACCGTCGCCCCGGAACGCCGCCTTGTGGTGGGCGGAGGTGGCGGCGAGGCCGGCCAGGGCGATCGGCCGGCGCTCCTCCTGGTAGCTGTCGAGCAGCTCCGCGGGCGCGCCGCGCAGCACGGCGGCGAGCTTCCAGGCCAGGTTGTGGGCGTCCTGGATGCCGGTGTTCATGCCCTGGCCGCCCGCCGCGGACTGGCAGTGGGCGGCGTCCCCGGCGAGCAGCACCCGGCCGTCGCGGTAGCGCTCGACCAGCCGGACGGTGGGGCGCCAGACGGTGGACCAGATCGGCTCGTGCATCCGGACCCCGGGCAGCCCGGCCCGTTCGGCGAAGAGCCGGCGGAAGGTCTCCAGGGTGGGCGCGGGCAGCTCGCCGTGCTCGTCCGGTTCGACGGCGGCGTGCACCGCCCACTTGCCGTCCTGCCGCATCGGGACGATCGCCATGGCGCCGGCGCCGAACTTCGGGTGGTTCCAGAGGTGCATGTGGTCGGGGTCCAGGCCGTCCAGGTCCATCGAGGCCATGATGAAGCGCTCCTCCTCCCAGGTCTCGCCGAGGAAGGGGATGCCGGCCAGCTTGCGGACGGTGCTGCGGCCGCCGTCGCAGCCGACCAGGAAGCGGGCGCGCAGCTGCGCCGTCCGGTCGCCCTGCCGGACGGTGGCGAGCACGCCGGCGGTGTCCCGGGCACCGGCGGTGTCCTGGATGCCAGCGGCGTCCTGGGCGTAGGCGTGGTCGGAGTCCTGGGTGCAGTCGGTTAGTTCGCTACCGGTCTCGACCTTGACGCCGTACTCGGCGAGCCGGTCGCGCAGGACGGCCTCGGTGTGGTGCTGGGCGATCATCAGCATGCCGGCGTACGGGCGGTCGGGGGTCGTCGGCCGGGTGGCCCCGGGGTCGAACTCCTGGACCAGCCGGGTGCCTTCGTAGGCGCGGACCTTGAGGTCGAGCACGCCCCGGTCGAGGATCCGGGCGACCACGCCGAGGTCGTCGAACACCTCCAGGGTGCGCGGGTTGACGCCCTTGCCGCGGACGCCGGCGGTGCGGAACGCGTCGTCCCGCTCGATGATCCGGCAGTCGACGCCGGCCCGGGCCAGCCCGATGGCCAGGGTGAGCCCGACCGGGCCGGCGCCGACGATCAGCACGTCGGTGGTGGGTGTGGAGTCGTGCGAGAGTGCAGCGCGCATGGCGGACGCCCCTGTCATTCGGCCATAAGATACGGCGCGTTTCCTGCTCTTGACTGTAGGCTGTCCTCGATAAGAAACGCAACGTGTCTACGAGGGTCGGGTGCGGAAACCGGTGGCGAGCGGCAGAACGGGCGCCCCGCGGCGGCGCGGGGACGAACTGGAACGGGCGATCCTGGACGCCGTCTGGGCCGAACTGGCCGAGCACGGCTACGACCGGCTCACCATGGACGGCGTCGCCGCCCGCGCCCGCACCAGCAAGCCGGTGCTCTACCGCCGTTGGCCGAACCGGGTGGAACTGGTGGTCGCCGCCCTCGGCCGCAACGCCCCGGACTTCCGGGAACCCCCGGACACCGGTGACCTGCGCACCGACCTGTCGGTCCTGCTGGGCAGCCTGCTGCACCGCTTCGACGACCTGCCGACCGACGCCGTCCATGGCTTCCTGGTCGACCTGATGCGCGACCCCGAACTGCGCGTCGTCTTCCACCGGGGCCTTACCGCGGACGGGCCGGTGGACGCGCTGGCCACGATCATGCACCGGGCCGCCGAGCGGGGCGAGGTCGACCCGGCCCGGCTCACCCCGCGGGTCCTCTCGCTGCCGCTGGACCTGCTGCGCGACGCCTTCCTGATGGGCGGTTCGGTGCCGTCCGACCAGGTGGTCGCCGAGGTGCTGGACGAGATCGTCCTGCCGCTGCTCCGGGTGCCGGCCGGAGGGTAGCGGCCGGAGGGTAGGGGCCGGAGGGCAGGGGCCGGAGGGTAGGGCCCATCGGGCCGCGGATACCCCTACCCCGTAATGACGAACGCCCTCCGGCGGCGATGTGCCGCCGGAGGGCGTCGGTGCGTGCGGGCCCCGGGTCGGGTCCGGGTTCGGGTCCGAGTCCGGGGCCGGGTCAGGAGCGGACCAGGCGGGCGATGGCCTGGTTGGCCTCGCGGATCTTGGCGTTCGCCTCCTGGCCGCCCTCGGCGATGGCGTCGCGGACGCAGCATTCGATGTGCTCGTCCAGGAGTTGCAGGGCGAAGGACTGGAGGGCGCGGCTGGCTGCGGAGACCTGGGTGAGGACGTCGATGCAGTACGTGTCCTGCTCGACCATGCGCTGCAGGCCGCGGATCTGGCCCTCGATGCGGCGGAGCCGCTTGAGGAAGTCGTCCTTGTGGGGGCTGTAGCTGGCCATGGCCGTCTCCGGTTCCCGTGCGGTGAGGAGTTCTCTCACTCTATCGGGGCGGGGTGGGCGGGGAGTCGGCCCGGACGGGGCGCGGGGCGCGGGCGTCCGGGCCGACGGGGCGTCAGGCTTCGAGGCGGCCGGCCAGGTCGTAGCCGGCCTCGTCGATGGCGGCGGCGAGCTCGGCGTCGGCCAGCGGGGCGGTGCTGTCGACGGTGACCCGGCCGGTGGCGAGGTCGACTGCGACCTCGGTGACCCCGGCGACCTTCTTGAGCTCGGCGGTCACCGAGCTGACGCAGTGTCCGCAGGTCATGCCCGTCACCTGGAGGACGGTGCGCTCGGCGGTGCTGGCGGCGGGGGCCGCGGCGGCGCCGGTGCCGCACGAGCCGCAGCAGGAGCCCTCGGTGGCGGACGGCTCGACGGCGACGGTGGTCTCGCTCATGGTGTGCTCCTGTCGTCAGTGTGTGCGATGCCTTCCGGAGTGTCCCGGGCGGCTGCTTCGCTCGAGAACATACCATACCCCCCTAGGGTAATTGAAGGGGTGTCGGAAGCCGGCCGCGGGGGAGGAGCCGGGCGTCAGCGGACGGTGATCTGGACGCTCTTGGAGATGTCGCAGCGCTCCGCCGGGTACCTCGGCACGCCGGCCACGCAGCCTCCCTGGCCGAACAGCCAGGTCAGTGTGGTGGTGCCGGGCGTCAGCGCCTCGAAGGTCAGGTCGAACTCCGGGGCGCAGCCGGGTACGGGCGGGTTCGTCGGGCAGGGGGTGATGACGAAGTCCGGCCCCGGGCGCAGCACTTTGCCGTCGCCCGCCGCACCGAGGTACCAGCGGTGCGACAGGGCACCCCCGGTCGTCCGCACCCCGAGCCGCTGTCCGACCGCGAGGGTCACCGTGCTGGGCGGGTACGGGGAGGTGGCGGTCCACCCGTCGCCGGGGAGGGTGACCTCCTGCTGCGGCCGGGTGGCGGCCGAGTCGGCGGCCCTGGTGGCGGCCGGGTCGGAGTCGGACCACCAGCCGTCGAGGTAGGAGACGAGCAGCAGGGCGGCGGCCAGGAGCGCGACCACGGCGGTGGTGATCCGGCGCCTCACCGGCCTTCCTCCCGGACCCGACGACGCATGGTGATGAGCAGTGCGACCTCGGCCAGCCAGCGGGCGAACAGGACGTCGCGCCGCAGGTCCGCCCCGCCGGCCGCGGCCGCGCGCAGCCAGCCGCGGACCAGCTCGCCCGGCTCCCGGCCGATCACCGGTTCGGACAGGTCGAGCGCGGCGGCGATGCCGCCGGCCCGGACGTACTGGGCGAGGAAGTACAGCGGATGGGGGCCGATGCCCAGGCGCTCGGCCTGGTAGGAGGCGGCGATCGCGGCCTCGGAGAAGAGCACCCGGCGCGGGGTGCCGTCGATCAGCAGGCCGCGGGTGAGGGCGGCCTCGACGTCGTAGCCGGTCATCAGCTCGGTGTCGGGCAGGATGTCGGTCATTTCGGCAGCTCCGCGCCGTAGGGCGTGTTCATTTCCTCATTGTTGGTGATGCCGCCGGCGTTCATCTGGCTGTGGATGAACTGGTCCTCCGTGACCCACTCCGAGTGGCCCCACGGGTTGTAGACCTGGAGCCGGTCGCCGTCACGGGCGACGATGACCATCTGGTGGGCGCCGGCCTTGCCGGTGGTGCAGAACGGCACCGGCTTGCCCTCGTCCACGGCCTTCTCGATCCGGGCGACGGCCGTGCGCCGGTCGTCGTCGGTGCTCAGGTTGACGTACTCGTAGGTCGAGCCGGTGGCCTTGCCGAGGTTCTGGTCGGCGAGGAAGGTGTTGCCCTTGGGGCCGATCCCCCCGGTGTCGTCGGGGTAGATCTTCTCGTTGCCGTTGGCCAGCTGGCCCTGCTTGTACTGGCCGAGGTACAGCTGCTGGAGGCGCTGCTGGAAGTACTGGGGCGAGTCGGCTCCCGGGACGTCGGGCATGTTGCCGGTGGTGACCTGGAGCATCGTCACCGGGTCGAGCTTGAGGCCCGCGACCACGGTGGAGGCGGCGACGCAGTCGTTGTAGCCGCCCTGGTCGTAGATCTGACGGTTGCCGAGGATCACGGTGCCCTTGTAGGTGAGCCCCACCTGGCTCGTGGTGGACTCCTGCTGGGCGGGGTCCGAGCCGAGGGCCGGGACGAGGTGATCGGACAGCCAGACCGGGTCGTCGCCGTGGGGGTGGATCTGGGCGGCGAACTGCTGGATGTCCGGGATCGAGTGGCCGGCGGCCAGGGCCTTCCAGAGGTAGGCGGCCTCCTCGGGTGACTTGGCGCCGGACACCAGCTTCTGGAAGGCGAGTTGGTCGGCGCCGCCCATCACGGACAGGGCCTGTTCGGCGCGGTCGAGCTGGTTGGCGGAGAGGATGTAGTCGCCGTCCTCGTTGCCGCCGGGCCCCTTCTCGTTGGCCATGACCAGCGCCGCGAGCGGGTCGACCGTCCCCTGCCCCGCCCGCTCGGTACGGGCCTTGGCGGCGAGCTGGTTGAGCAGGCTCGCGGTGCGGGTGCCGCTGCTCTCCGCCGCCTGGGCGGCGGCGATCCGGGTGCCCACGGCGGTGTTGGCGGGATCGATGGCGGCGATGGCCTTGCCCACGTCGAAGGCGTCGTGGCCGAGCGACTTCTGGATGTTCTCCAGCGCGGTGATGCCCTGGGCGTCGGTGTTCCGGGCCGCTTCCAGGGCGTCCGCCCAGGCGTTCAGCTGGGTGGACGCCTGCTCCAGGGTCTTCTGGGAGACGGTCAGTTCGTTCGCCAGCGCCTTGATGGACTGGGTGGCGTTCTGGGCGACCGAGCCGGTCCAGGCGTTCGGCAGCTCCTTGTCGGCGACCGACCCGAGGTCGGTGGACGCCTTGGCGTAGGCCTTCGCGGTCTCCGCGTACTCCTTGGCCCGCTCGCGGATGGTGCCGGGGTTCCCGGCCGGCCCCGGTACGGCCAGGGCCTTGTCGATCGCGCCGAGCAGTTCGATGCCGAGGAAGAGGCCGGAGCCGGGGTGGGTGATGGCCTGCTGCGCCTTCTGCAGGTCCGCGACCTTGCTCATCGGGCCCCGGCCGGGGTCATCTCGGTGGCGACCTTGGTCTCCGCGGCGCGGTAGTTGGCGCTGGTCGTCGACATCTTCTGGACCAGTTCCGTCACGGCCCGCTGGGTGACCTGCAGTTCCTGCGCCCACTTGGTGTCGAAGCCCGACCAGGCCTGGTCCACTCCGAACTCGCCGAAGTCGGCGGCCGGGTGCACCGCCTTCGCGGTGTAGGCCTGGCCCGCCGACGTCAGGTCGGTCGCGACGTTTCCGAGTGCCGTCGTCACGCCGTCCAGCGCGTCGGGATGGACCGTGTAGCCGGTCGGTTGATCCCCCATCGACCGCTCCCCCTCCTGCAGTTGCCCGCTCGCCGTGCTCGGACGAACACGACCGATGAGCATAGACGCATCCGGGGGAGGCGCGGTTGCGGAGCCAGCCCGGGGGCGGGGGCGGCGGCCTGGGGGGCGGGGGCGGTGTGCGGCGGATCGGCGCGCCGTGGTGGCGGAATACCCCGTACGGGTATACGTTCGCCGACGGGGACTGAGGAAGGCGGACCACCACCATGCACGCGATCCTGCACGCGCTCGCCATCGCCGGGGCGATGACCTGGGAGATCACCTGGGCCCTGGTCCTCGGCTTCCTGCTCTCCGCCGTCGTCCAGGCCGTCGTCCACAAGTCCACCGTGGTGCGACTGCTCGGCGACGACCGTCCGCGCACCCTCGCCGTCGCCTCGGCCCTCGGGGCGGCGTCCTCCTCCTGCTCCTACGCGGCGGTCGCCCTGGCGCGCTCGCTGTTCCGCAAGGGCGCGGACTTCACGGCGGCGATGGCCTTCGAGATCGCCTCGACCAACCTGGTGGTCGAACTCGGCGTGATCCTGGCCCTGTTGCTGGGCTGGCAGTTCACGGCGGCCGAGTTCGTCGGCGGGCCGGTGATGATCCTGCTGCTCGCCCTGCTGTTCCGGCTCTTCCTGCGCGACCGACTGCTCCGGGAGGCCCGCGAACAGGCGTCGTACGGGCGGGCGGGTTCGATGGAGGGCCACGCCGCGATGGACATGTCCGTCGCGGGGGAGGGCTCCTTCGCCCGGCGGCTGCTGTCCCGGCAGGGCCTCACGTCGGTGT
Organism: Kitasatospora sp. NPDC029367; assembly: GCF_055569135.1. Lineage (NCBI taxonomy): Bacteria > Bacillati > Actinomycetota > Actinomycetes > Kitasatosporales > Streptomycetaceae > Kitasatospora > Kitasatospora sp. NPDC029367. The sequence continues at coordinate 741 of NZ_JBVHYH010000121.1, read as the reverse complement.
CGCACGTGTTCGTGATGGAGTGGGCCGCGATCCTCCGGGACCTGGTGGTCGGGCTGCTGATCGCCGGCGCGATCGCCGCGTGGGTCCCGGACTCGTTCTGGCAGGCCTTCTTCTTCGCCGACCACCCGCTGGCCGGGAAGCTCTGGGGACCGCTGGTCGGACCACTGGTGGCGATCGCGTCCTTCGTCTGCTCGATCGGCAACGTGCCGCTGGCGGTGGTGCTGTGGAAGGGCGGGATCAGCTTCGGCGGGGTGGTCGCGTTCATCTTCGCGGACCTGCTGATCCTGCCGATCCTGAACATCTACCGGAAGTACTACGGGGTGCGGACGGCGCTCTTCCTGCTCGGGACGTTCTACGCGGCGATGGTGGCGGCCGGGTACCTGGTGGAGCTGCTGTTCGGCGGGCTGGGGCTGGTGCCGGACCAGCGGGACGCCGAGATCCCGATGTCGGGCGTGGAGTGGAACTACACCACCTGGCTCAACATCGCCTTCCTGCTGCTGGCGGCGGCGCTGCTCGTCCGCTTCTTCCGCACCGGCGGGCGGGCGATGCTGCGGATGATGGGCGGGGCGCCGGAGGCGGAGGGACACCTGGGGCACATGGGGCACGAGCATCACTGAGGCTGCCTGGGGGGGGGGGGGGGGGGGGGGGGGGGGGGCGGGCGCGGGGGGGGGGGGGGGGGGGGGGGGGAGCCCAACCAAAGGAAAGACGCCCAACCGCAAAACACACCTTTCGGCCAGACCG
>NZ_JBVHYH010000120.1:0-15888 GCF_055569135.1 Kitasatospora sp. NPDC029367 | reverse complement strand
GGGGGTTGAGCAGGGAGGAAAAAGAAGCAACTCGGTTGGCCCCGGGGGTGGGGAAAAGGCCCTCTCTGGGGGGGGGGTGTTGGTGTCCCCCCTGGCGGGGCCCCCCACGACGGACGGCTGGCGGGATCGCGGCCTCGTGCGGCTGGGCTGGGGGGCGCCGTACGCTACCGCTCCCCTACTCCGGCTGATCTCCAGGGCCTTTCTCGTAGAGCGGTCGGGCGTCACCGGTCCGATCGGTCATCATGCTGAGCAGATTGGCGAGCCGGAAGGATGCGATCGCTCGCAGCCGTGTCCCGTCCTGCGGACCGAGGTGTCCGAGGCTCTCCCGGTACGTCACCTCGGCTTCCCCGAGGTCCCCCGCCCGGGCGTGCAAGTCGCCCTGGTGCCGCGGGATCCGGCTGCGATCGGCCGGCCTGCGGCGAGCGCGGAACCCGACGCCCGATCAGACGAACCGCCACAGGTGGTCGCTGGTGCCGCTGTCGTCCCAGAGCACGGCCTGCGCTCCCCAGGCGGTGGAGGCACCGGAGATGCCGAGGACGCGGCCGCCGGCGGCGCACTGGATCCGGAAGGTGTCGCCACCGCTGTGGCGCAGGCGCCACCGGTGGTCGGCGGCGCCGTTGTCGGCCCACTGGACGATCCGGGTGCCGTTGGCGGTGCCGCCGTTCTCCGCGGCGAGGACCTTGCCGCTGTTGGCGTTGCGCAGCCGCAGGTAGCCGCCGGTGTCGAGGGCGGCCGTCCAGAGGTGGTCGGCGGTGCCGTTGTCGTCCCACTGGACGGCGAGGCCGCCGTCGGCGGTGGACATGTTCTGGATGCCGAGGAGGAGTCCGCTGGCGACGTTCTGGATCCGCCGGGCGCCGACGGGGGCGAACTGCCACTGGCCGGCGGCGGCACCGCTGTCGGGCAGCTGTACGGCTGCGGCGCCTTGGGCGGTGGAGCCGCCGGCGATGCCGAGCAGCTTGCCGGTGTGGACGTTGCGGAGCTCGTGGAAGCCGTTGCCGGCGTCGACCACGGTCCACCGGTGGTCGGCGGTGCCCGTGTCGGCCCACTGGAGGATCGGGGCATTGTCGGCGGTGGACATGTCCTGCACGCCGAGGACCTTGCCGCTGTTGGCGTTGCGCAGCCGCAGTGCGGTGCCGTCGACGACGAGGGCCCAGTTGTGGTCGGCGGTGCCGGTGTCGGGCCACTGCAGGGCGAGGCCGCCGTCGGCGGTGGACATGTTCTGGATGCCGAGGACGAGTCCGCTGGCCGCGTTGACCAGACGGAAGCTCGCGCTGTCGGTCCGCCAGTAGACGGTGTAGTTGAAGCCCTGGGCGTCGTGGAACGGGCCGAGGTCGACCCTCGCTCCGTCGGCGGTGGCCGTGAAGGCGAGGGCGGTGCTGCTGGTCCGGGTGATCGTGGCGGGGTCCAGGGCCGGGAGGGCGGACAGCGCGGTGCTGCCGTAGTTGCCGGCCAGGACGGCGGGGCCGTAGGTGACCGCCGCGACCCCCGGGCTGTCGTTGGCGGCCTGGAGGGCCACCCGCATGGGGAGCTTCACGGTGACGGTGTCGCCGGAGACCCAGGACCGGGTGAGGGTGGCGTACGTGCCCGGGGTGGCCGCGATGTTCTGCGCGACGCCGTTGACGCTGACGACGGCACCCGAGGTCCACCCGGGGATGCGCACCCGCAGGGACCACGTCCCGCCGACACTGCCGGTGACCTTGAGCGTCGTGGTGTCCTCGGCCGGGAACGCGGTGGTCTGGGTGACCGTGATGCCCCGCTGGGTCCAGTCCAGGACGGACGGGAGGAACAGGTTCACCGTGAGGGTGGTGCCGTCGTGGAAGTAGACGGAGTCCATCAACTTGGTGTTGGACTCGACGCCCGTTCCCTGGCAGCACCAGAAGGTGCCGTAGTCGGTGCTCCAGGTGCCGCCGCCCCAGGCCGGGCCCTTGCCCCGGCGGCCGCCCGGGTTGAGGGAGCTGAAGTACGTGATGTGGCCGTGCGGGTCGGCCGGGTTCTGGGCGCCGAGGACGTGGTTGAGCAGCGTCTTCTCGTAGAAGTCGAAGTACGAGGCCTGGTCCGGGCTCAGCTGCCACAGCTCCCGGGTCAGCTTGAGCATGTTGTAGGAGTTGCAGAGCTCGCAGGTGTCGTCGGTGAGGTAGCCGGAGATGGCGTTCGCGGCCCGGAAGTGCTCCGCCTGGCTGTTGCCGCCGATGGCGTAGGTGTGCGCGCCGGTGGTGATCGCCCAGGCGTTGGCGGCGATGTCGCGGTAGCGGGTCGTCCCGGTGGCCTTGTACGCGCGGACGGCCCCGATCCACTTGGGCACCTGGGTGTTGGCGTGCAGGCCGTTGAGCTGGTCCAGGTTCGCGGCGAGCGGGTCGAGGACGGCGGCGTGGTCGAAGCGCTGAGCGGTGGTCAGCCAGCGTGTGTCACCGGTCTGTTGGCAGAGATCGGCCAGCACTTCGCTCATTCCGCCGAACTCGGTGCCCAGCACCGACTGCATCGTGCCGTAGCCGAGCGCGGCGGTGCGGCGGTCGACCCAGTCGGCGAGCGCGAGGAGCACGTCGCGGGCCTGGGTGTTGTCCAGGAGGCGCCACACGTCGAGCAGGCCGGCCATGGTCTTGTGGACGCAGTAGTACGGGACGTTGCCGTTGCTCAGTCTGCCCGCTTCGAGGCTGGCGAAGTCGGCCTCGGGGAAGCCCGAGAGGTAGCCGGCGGAGAAGCCCGCGGCGGCGTTGTTGGCCTGGCACTTGGCGAGTTCGGCCACCATCCGGTTGGCCTTGTCCCGGCAGGTGGTGTCCCCGAGCGCGGCGGCGGCCTGGGCCCACGCCGAGAGGAAGTGGCCCTGCACGTGGGTGCGGAAGGGGAACCCGGGGTCGTCCCAACCACCGTTCGCGGCAGCGGCGTTGGTGGAGAGTCGGTGGTTGGCGCGGAAGTTGTACAGCAGGCGGTCGACGTCGACGAAGCGGAGGTAGGCCAGGGTGCGGTTCTGGTTGTCGAGCCAGCGGCTGCTGGTGAGCCGGACCTGACCCAGCTCGAACGGGAGCGTCGACACTCCGACGTCGGTCCTGACCGGGGGCGTCTGCGCCGCGGCGGAGACGGGACCGAGGGCGGAGACGGGACCGAGGGCCGGGCCGGGACCGAGGGCGGGGCCGGCGGCTGCGGCCACGGCCGCGACGCCGGTCGCCTTGAACGCGGCACGGCGGCTGAAGGGGTGAGCCGGCATGGCGAACTCCATCGTGTGCAGGAGAAGGAAGCGGGGGAGTACAGCGGCCGTAGTCCTTCGCACAAGCGCACGTCGCCGCCCAGCGGGGCTTGGTGCGGCGCCCGCTTGTTGCAAGAGTGTTAACGCTCACAATTAGCGTGTCAATAGACCGGTCGACGGCGTGAACGCGGGCGTCGCCGGCGGACGACGGGCAGGCCCCAGGCGGGGGGCCCGGGGCCTGCCTCCTGCGCGCCCGATTCCCGCCGCGGGTGGCTGCCCGGGCGGCCGGCGTTCATCACGATCAGGTTTCAGCCACCTGCCCAGGGCTTGCCCTGCGCGCATGTAATCGATTCCAATCGTCGGAACGCGTTGATGTAATCGATTCCACGAGGAGGTGGGGCGGCTGTGACGAGCATCAAGGACGTCGCCGCCGAGGCAGGCGTGTCCGTCGCCACTGTCTCGCGTGTCCTGAATGAGCACCCTTCGGTCAGTGCGGACGCGCGGGCGCGGGTGCTGGCCGCCGTCGCAGCGCTCGGGTACCGGCCCAACGCCGTGGCGCGGTCGCTGCGCACCGATCAGACCCACACGCTCGGCCTCGTGATCAGCGACGTGCTGAACCCGTACTTCACCGAGCTCGCACGGTCCGTGGAGGAAGAGGCGCGGGCGCTGGGGTACAGCGTGATCATCGGGAACGCCGACGAGCGGCCGGAACTGCAGGACCACCACGTACGGACGCTGCTGGACCGCCGTATCGACGGGCTGCTGGTCTCGCCCACCGACGGCGGGTCGCCGCTCATGCTGGACGCCGCCCGGGCCGGGACACCGATGGTGTTCGTGGACCGGTGGATCCCCGGCGTCGACGTGCCGGTGGTGCGGGCGGACGGGCGGGGTGCCGTACGGGATCTCGTCGCGCACCTGCACCGGCTGGGGCACCGGCGGCTGGCGATCATCGCCGGGCCGGCGGCCACCACGACCGGGCAGGAGCGGGTGGAGGCGTTCCGCGAGGCGCTGGCGGAGTGCGGCCTCGACCTGCCGGACCGGTACATCGGCCAGGGTGACTTCCAGGCCGCCAGCGGCCGGCGGGCGACCGAGCGCTTCCTCGACCTCGCCGAGCCCCCGCAGGTCGTGTTCGCGGCGGACAACCTGATGGCGCTGGGCGCCCTGGACGCCGTACGCGCCCGCGGCCTGCGGGTACCGGAGGACATCGCGCTCGCCGCGTTCGACGACATCCCCTGGTTCGTGCACACCGACCCGCCGATCACCGCGATCGCCCAGCCCACGGGCGAGCTGGGCCGGGCCGCCGTGCGCGCGCTCGTGGACCGCATCGAGGGGCGGGCGCCACGATCCGTGACGCTCCCCGCCCGTCTCGTCGTCCGCCGCTCGTGCGGCGAGAGCCCCGTAACCGAGACCCCCGTGACGAACAGGAGCCAGTCGTGAGCGACGCGGACGAGTTGCTGCGCATCGAGGGCGTTCGGAAGACCTTCCCCGGGGTGGTCGCGCTGGACCGCGTCGACTTCGACCTGCGGCGGGGCGAGGTCCATGTGCTGCTCGGTGAGAACGGCGCGGGCAAGAGCACCCTGATCAAGATGCTCTCCGGTGCCCACACGCCCGACGAGGGCCGCATCCTGGTCGGTGGTCAGGAGGTCCGCATCCACGGTGCGCAGGACTCCGAGCGACTCGGGATCGCCACCATCTACCAGGAGTTCAACCTCGTCCCCGATCTGACGGTCGCCGAGAACATCTTCCTGGGACGCCAGCCGCGCCGGTTCGGGGTGATCGACCGGAAGCGGATGGAGGCGGACGCCTCGGAGCTGCTGGAGCGCGTCGGTGTCAGTGTGTCGCCCCGGGCGCGGGTGCGCGAACTGGGCATCGCACGCCTGCAGATGGTCGAGATCGCCAAGGCGCTGAGCCTGGACGCGCGGGTCCTGATCATGGACGAGCCGACCGCCGTGCTGACCTCCGAGGAGGTCGAGAAGCTGTTCGTGATCGTGCGCAGACTGCGTGAGGACGGCGTCGGGATCGTCTTCATCACGCACCATCTGGAGGAGATCGCCGCCCTCGGGGACCGGGTCACGGTCATCCGGGACGGCAGGTCGGTCGGACAGGTGCCCGCCTCCACACCGGAGGAGGAGCTCGTACGGCTGATGGTGGGCCGGTCCATCGAGCAGAAGTACCCGCGCGAGCGGGCTGTCCCGGGCGCCGCCCTGCTGTCCGTGGAGGGACTGTCCCGGGACGGTGTCTTCCACGACGTCAGCTTCGAGGTGCGCGCCGGCGAGGTCGTCGGCGTCGCGGGGCTGGTCGGGGCGGGTCGTACCGAGGTGGTCCGGGCCGTCTTCGGGGCCGACCCGTACGACCGCGGTACGGTCCGCGTCGACGGGGCTGCCCTGAAACGGCACGACATCGGCGCCGCCATGACCGCGGGAATCGGGCTGGTGCCCGAGGATCGCAAGGGCCAGGGGCTGGTGCTCGACCAGTCGGTCGAGGAGAACCTCGGACTCGTCACCCTCAAGTCCGCCACCAGGGCCGGAATCGTCGACCTCAGGGGTCAGCACGACGCCGCCGCGCGGATCGCCGGGCAGCTCGGCGTACGGATGGCCGGGCTCGGTCAGCAGGTGCGCACGCTGTCCGGCGGCAACCAGCAGAAGGTCGTCATCGGCAAGTGGCTCCTGGCCGACACCAGGGTGCTGATCCTCGACGAGCCCACGCGCGGCATCGACGTCGGCGCCAAGGTCGAGATCTACCAGCTCATCAACGAGCTGACGGCCGCCGGGGCCGCCGTCCTCATGATCTCCAGCGATCTGCCCGAGGTGCTCGGGATGAGCGACCGGGTGCTGGTGATGGCCCAGGGCCGGATCGTCGGCGAGCTGTCCGCCGACGAGGCCACGCAGGACGCGGTCATGTCGCTGGCCGTGAGCAATCCCACTACCGAACTGGAGGCCCCCCGTGGCCGCTGAAACGCTCAAGAGCGGTACGGGCGCCGGTGGCGCCGCGGCGTTGCGCCGTCTGCTGCTCGACAACGGCGCGCTGACCGCGCTGATCGCCCTCGTCATCGCCATGTCGGCGCTGTCGGGCGACTTCCTCACCACCGACAACCTGCTCAACGTCGGCGTCCAGGCGGCCGTGACCGCCGTCCTCGCCTTCGGCGTCACCTTCGTGATCGTCTCGGCGGGCATCGACCTGTCGGTCGGGTCGGTGGCCGCGCTGTCGGCGACCGTACTGGCGTGGAGCGCCACGGTGCACGGAGTGCCGGTGGCCGTCGCGGTGCTGCTGGCACTGGCGACGGGTGTGGCCGCCGGCCTGGTGAACGGCTTCCTGGTCTCGTACGGCAAGCTGCCGCCGTTCATCGCGACGCTCGCGATGCTGTCGGTGGGGCGTGGCCTGGCACTGGTGATCTCGGACGGATCGCCGATCGCGTTCCCGGCCTCCGTCTCCCACCTGGGTGACACGCTCGGGGGGTGGCTGCCGGTGCCGGTGCTCGTCATGGTGGCCATGGGGCTCGTCACGGCGTTCGTCCTCGGCCGTACGTACATCGGCCGCTCGATGTACGCCATCGGCGGCAACGAGGAGGCGGCCCGGCTCTCGGGTCTGCGGGTGCCCAGGCAGAAGCTCGTGATCTACGCGCTGTCCGGGGTGTTCGCCGCGGTCGCCGGTGTCGTCCTGGCCTCCCGGCTCTCCTCCGCGCAGCCGCAGGCCGCCACCGGGTACGAGCTGGACGCCATCGCCTCCGTCGTCATCGGCGGCGCCTCCCTCGCCGGGGGTACCGGCAAGGCGTCGGGGACGCTGATCGGCGCGCTCATCCTCGCGGTGCTGCGCAACGGGCTGAACCTGCTGAACGTCTCCGCGTTCTGGCAGCAGGTCGTCATCGGTGTCGTCATCGCCCTGGCGGTGCTGCTCGACACGGTGCGGCGCAAGGCCGGGGCCACTCCCACGGCGATCGGGGCGCCCGGCGGCGGAAGGGGCAAGCAGGCCGCCACGTACGGGATCGCGGCTGTCGTGACGGTGGCGATCGTGGCTGCGACGTCGTTCCTGCACGGCGATCCGAAGGCCGGCACCCGGAAGGTCGGCCTCTCGCTCTCCACGCTCAACAACCCGTTCTTCGTGCAGATCCGGTCGGGTGCGCAGGCCGAGGCGAAGCTGCTGGGGGTGGACCTGACCGTCACCGACGCGCAGAACGACGCCTCGCAGCAGGCCAACCAGCTGCAGAACTTCACCAGTTCGAAGCTCGCGGCGATCGTCGTCAACCCGGTGGACTCCGACGCGGCGAGCAACTCCGTGCAGGCCGCGGGCAAGGCGAAGATCCCGGTCATCGCCGTCGACCGCGGCGTCAACAACGCCGATGTGAACGCACTGGTCGCCTCCGACAACGTCGCCGGGGGTGAGCAGGCGGCGAAGGCCGTCGCCGAGAAGCTCGGTGGCAGCGGGAAGATCGTGATCCTCCAGGGGCTGGCCGGTACCTCCGCCGCGCGGGAGCGGGCCGAGGGCTTCGCCAAGGGGCTGGAGGCGTACCCGGGGATCGAGGTCGTCGCGCAGCAGCCGGCCGACTTCGACCGGACCAAGGGGCTCGACGTCATGTCGAACCTGCTCCAGGCGCACCCGGACGTCCAGGGCGTCATCGCCGCCAACGACGAGATGGCGCTCGGCGCGGTGAAGGCGCTCGGGTCCAGGGCCGGCGAATCCGTGCAGGTCGTCGGCTTCGACGGAACTCCCGACGGGCTGAAGGCGGTCGAGCAGGGGGCGCTGTACGCGTCCGTGGCCCAGCAGCCGTCGCAGCTCGGGAAGATCGCCGTGGACAACGCGGTCAAGGCGATCAAGGGGGAGAAGGTCGAGGAGACCGTCAAGGTGCCGGTGAAGGTGGTCACCAAGGAGACCGTGGCCGGGTTCAGCGGCTGAGACGGGGAACGGGGTGGCCGGGGTGCCCGCGGAAGCGGGGCTCCGGCCGCCTCGTTTCGGATTTCCTGAGTTTCGGATGTCCTGATTGGGGAGTTTCATGGGTTTCACGTACGACTACGACGTGCTGGTCGTGGGGTCGGCCAACGTCGATCTCGTGATCGGTGTCGAGCGCAGGCCCGGGGCCGGGGAGACGGTGCTCGGGTCGGACCTCGCCGTCCATCCCGGCGGCAAGGGGGCCAACCAGGCGGTTGCCGCCGCGCGGCTCGGGGCGCGCACAGCGCTGCTCGCGCGGGTCGGGGACGATGCGAACGGGCGGCTGCTGCTGGAGTCGCAGCGCAGCGCGGGGGTCGACACGGAGGGCGTCCTGGTGGGCGGGGCCCCGACCGGCGTCGCGCTGATCACCGTCGACCCGTCGGGGGACAACAGCATCGTGGTCTCGCCCGGTGCGAACGGGCGGCTCACGCCGGAGGACGTCCGGGCCGCCGAGCCGCTGATCCGCGCCTCTCGGGTGGTCTCGACGCAGTTGGAGATCCCGTTGGAGTCGGTCGTGGAGGTCGTGCGGCAACTGCCGTCCGGCACGCGGTTCGTGTTGAACCCCTCCCCGCCGCAGGCGCTGCCGGCCGAGGTGCTGGCGGCCTGCGACCCGCTGATCGTCAACGAGCACGAGGCCCGGGTGATCCTGGGCGGCGGGACCATCGGCGACTCCCGCTCGGGCGACGATCCCGCCGCATGGGTGCGGGAGTTGCTCGCGAGCGGGCCCCGATCGGTCGTGGTGACGCTCGGCTCGGAGGGAGCGTTGGTCGCCTCCGCCGGGGAGGAGGTCGTACGGGTCGCGTCGGTGAAGGTCGACGCCGTCGACACGACGGGTGCCGGCGACTCCTTCACGGCCGCACTGGCCTGGAAGCTGGGCGCGGGCGCCTCGCTCGCGGAGGCGGCCGGGTACGCCGCCCGGGTGGGCGCCGTCGCCGTGACGCGGCGGGGGGCCCAGGAGTCCTTCCCCACCGCCGAGGAGGTCGAGGCGCGGTGAAGAAGGGCGGGATTCTCAATCGCCATCTCGCCGGAGCCGTCGCCGAGTTGGGGCACGGCGACCAGGTGCTCGTCTGTGACGCGGGGATGCCGATTCCGGACGGGCCCCGGGTGGTCGACCTCGCCTTCCGGGCGGGGATCCCGTCGTTCGAGGACGTACTGGCCGGGCTCCTCGACGAGTTGGTGATCGAGGGGGCGCTCGCGGCGCAGGAGGTACGGGAGGCGAACCCCGCCGCGGACGGGCTGCTGGCCGGCTCCTTCACCGAACTGGCCTACGTACCGCACGAAACGCTGAAGGAGCTGAGTGCGAGGGCGCGCCTGGTGGTGCGGACCGGGGAAGCCCGGCCGTACGCGAACGTGCTGCTGCGGTGCGGGGTGTTCTTCTGATCGACTTTCGACGACGGGCTGCTGGGCGGGCTGCGCGTTTCCGGGAATCGGACGATCCGTGAGACGGTCGGCGAACTCCGATGGGATGCTGGGGCCTTGGACCGACCCACCGCAACGACCCCCGGGGGAACCACCCATGCCGCTGTTCGGAAGTCGCAAGAACCTACCGAAGCCGCTGTGCGACGAGCACGGCCCGTGCAAGGCGCTGGCCGGGATCTCGGTCTTCGAGGTCCGGGACCGGCTTCGGCTCCTGGTCGCCCCGACCCGCACACTGGGCCCCGACCCCATGGCCCGGCAGATCGACGACGAGCTGTCGGTCGTCCTGTGCGTGAACGGCGGGAAGCGGGGCGGGACGACCGAGGCCCTGTCGATAGCCGAGCACGCCGCCGACCAGTGGAGCCTCAGCCGGGCCGAGCTCTGGGAACGGGCCTTCGCCAATCTGACCACCGAGCAGCTCAACCGGCAGTCCTTCAATGCGACGAACGGCGACGTCCTCTACGCCGTCAACGGGATGGGCGTGTGGCCCGGCGCGGCCCAGGCCCTGCGGCTGGAGAACGCCCTGGGCGGGGTCGAACTGCCCCACGGCGCCCTGGTCACCCTGCCGACGAGCAACGCGTTCTGCGCGGCGCCGATCCGCAGCGGCTCGTCGCTGAACGCGATCCGCTTCATGATCGACCTGTCGAAGCAGCTCCAGGCCAACGATCCGGCGCCGCTGACCTCGTCGATCTTCTGGTACCGGGACGGCTGGCTGGAGAACCTGAACGTCGGCGACAACGGCATGATGCGCCCGTCCGCCCGCTTCCGGGAGATGGCGAACGGCCTCCCGGCCACCTGACCTCCCCGCCACCTGACCCACCGGGTACCTGCCCCCCCGCCACCTGGCCCCCCGCCACCTGACCCCCCGGTACCGTCGCCCGGCGGGCTTCGGGGCGATCGCAGACCGGGTCAGTTGCTCGGATGGGAGGCTGCCCAGCCCTGTTCGAGCAGGGCGAACGCCTCGTCGGCAGCCCGGCGCGGTTCGGGGTGCTGCAGGATCAGACTGCGGGCCGCCAGGGCGAACCGGGCCAGGGCGGCGCAGCTGACGTCGTCCTCGGGTGCGCCCACGGCCTCCGCGACGGCCCGCGCCAGGGCCGCTTCATGGCGGGTCCACATCCGTTGGGAGTAGTCACGCAGCGCGGGGGTCTCCTGTACCAGGCGGGTGAAGTCGGCGAACCGCGGGTCGGCGGCGTGGACGGCGAACCGGGTCTGGTGCAGCAGCAGGTGCTCGCGCAGCGCCTGCGGGATCGACCGGCCCGGGGGCCGCTCGCGCACGGCCGCGACGAGGGCCGCTTCCAGGTCGTCGTCCTGGTCGAAGACCAGCGCCTCCTTGCCGGCGAAGTGCTTGAACAGGGTGGTCACGGAGACGTCTGCGGCATCGGCGACGTCCTTGACGCCGACCTGGTCGTAGCCGCGTTCGAGGAAGAGTTCGAGTGCGGCGTCGGCCAGGGCCTGGCGGGTCTGGGCCTTCTTGCGCTCGCGGCGCCCCATCGCTTCGGTCACTCGACCACCATAGCCCGAAGTGCATCCACTCCGAAAGTGTAGTCATTGCACTTATTTAGCGAGTGTGCTTTCTTGGTGGTGCCGGGCCGCCCGGCGACCCACCCACCACCGGGACCCACCCACCACCGGAAGGACACACCCATGCCCTCTGCCCGTGACCCTCGCATCGCGATCGTCGGCGCCGGCCTCGGCGGCTTGACCTGCGCCCGGGTCCTGCAGCAACACGGCCGCGCCGTCACGGTGTTCGAACGCGAGGCCGACGCCGACGCCCGCCCGCAGGGCGGCACCCTCGACATGCACGCCGACACCGGCCAGGCCGCCTTGCGGTCGGCGGGCCTGCTCGACCGGTTCCATGCCCTCGCGCGCCCCGAGGGCGACGAGTGGCGCGTGCTCGACCATGCCACCGGTGCCCTCCTCACCCAGCGAGGGCCGACCGCAGGCGGGGGCCGTCCGGAGATCGACCGCGGCCAACTGCGCGGCCTGCTGCTGGACTCGCTCGCCCCGGGCACGGTGCGGTGGGACCGTGCCGTCACCGGGGTCACCCCGCTGGCGGGCGGCACCTGCCGGCTGGTCCTGGGTGACGGTACGGCCGAGGAGTTCGACCTGGTGGTCGGTGCCGACGGCGCCTGGTCACGGGTCCGCCCGGCCCTGTCGCCCGCGGTACCCCACTACACCGGTGTCACCTTCGTCGAGACCGGCTTCGACCAATGCGACACCCGCCACCCCGAACTCGCCCGGCTGGTCGGCAACGGATCGCTGCTGGCGAAGGGCGTCGGCCGGACCCTGGTCGCCCAGCGCAACAGCAACGGTCACATCCGCGGCTACCTCGCGCTGCGCGAGCCGCAGGACTGGCACGCGGCCGCCGGACTCGACCTCGGCGACCAACGGGCCGTGCAGGAGCACCTGTTGGAGATGTTCGACGGCTGGGACGAGAGCCTGCTGCGGATCCTGCGCGACAGCGACCACGGCTTCGTCAACCGGCCCCTGCACGTGCTGCCCGCCCCGCACACCTGGGCGCACGTGCCCGGCGTGACGCTGCTCGGCGATGCCGCGCACCTGATGCCCCCGGTCGGGCTGGGCGCCAACCTCGCCATGCTCGACGGCGCCGACCTCGCCCACGCCCTCGTCACCGAATCCAGCATCAGCGACGCCGTCCGCGCCTACGAGCGCGTCATGCTGCCACGCTCGACCGAGGCCGCGACGGGCAGCGCCCGGGGCCTCGACCACCTCGTCCCCGCGGCCGGCTGAGCCGACCCCGCCGGCCGCGAGCGATATGGTGAACTCCCCTGGGTGGCGTGGGAGCAACCCCCGCGAGCGCGGGGCCGACCAACAACGCTCGGCGGCCGCCGCCGAGAAGGGGGAGCAACCCCCGCGAGCGCGGGGCCGACCGTGGACCTGCTGAACAACGTGACTTCGGACAGGAGCAACCCCCGCGAGCGCGGGGCCGATAGCTGGTCGGCCACTCCGCGCTGAACCAGGGTGGAGCAACCCCCGCGAGCGCGGGGCCGATACCGCCGCCCCGGACCAGCCCTTGAGCCTGTCCGAGCAACCCCCGCGAGCGCGGGGACGATGACGACGAGACGCTCCGCTGCATGAGCTTCTTGGAGCAACCCCCGCGAGTGCGGGGACGATGTCTCCCGCTCGGGGGACCGGACCGTGTACGGCGAGCAACCCCTGCGAGCGCGGGGACGATACAGTCGTCGCCCTACCCGAGGTTCTGCCCCGGGAGCAACCCCCGCGAGCGCGGGGCCGATAGGGCATGGGGCCGATGGCGGACCCAGCCAGCAGAGCAACCCCCGCGAGCGCGGGGTCGATGCGTAGTGGGCCTCGTTCAGCGGGACGTCGCCGGAGCAACCCCCGCGAGCGCGGGGCCCATCCGGTACACCCGGTCGAAGATGCTGCTCACTCCGAGCAACCCCCGCGAGCGCGGGGCCGATCCCGGTACCTGCGCGAGGAGCTCGGCTACACGGGAGCAACCCCCGCGAGCGCGGGGCCGACAGAAGGCGCCGCGCGGCGGTGTCGCTGCCAAGCGAGCAACCCCCGCAAGCGCGGGGCCGATATGGAAGCGATGTTCTTCGGTACGGCGCCGTGGGAGCAACCCCCGCGAGCGCGGGGCCGATGACGCCTTGCCCAGCGTGCGTCCGGTGCTCGGGGAGCAACCCCCGCGAGCGCGGGGCCGATCTGAGCCGCTGGCTGCTCGCCCCCTGGACCACGGAGCAACCCCCGCGAGCGCGGGGCCGATGACCGTCGGGGGTATGCGAGTAATCTAGCAAGAGAGCAACCCCCGCGAGCGCGGGGCCGATCTTCTTCTGGGCGGCCTGGGCGAGCCGGGCCTGGAGCAACCCCCGCGAGCGCGGGGCCGACATGGTGCCGAACGAACCGCGGCCCCACTCCTGGGAGCAACCCCCGCGAGCGCGGGGACGACCACAGGAGAGGGCCCAGGAGAGGGATGTCGGAAGAGCAACCCCCGCGAGCGCGGGGACGACGCATACGCCGCACTCCGGAACAACGACCCGCAGGAGCAACCCCCGCGAGCGCGGGGACGACCCCCGCGCCGGGGCGCCTCGGGGGAGCCTCGGCGAGCAACCCCCGCGAGCGCGGGGACGACCACACGTCGGCAATCGTCGCCGACACTGGGGAGGAGCAACCCCCGCGAGCGCGGGGACGACGCCGTCCGGTTCCTGATGGAGCTGCCTGCGCCGGAGCAACCCCCGCGAGCGCGGGGACGACACCGGGGCCTGGAGGGGCAGCACGGCCCACACCGAGCAACCCCCGCGAGCGCGGGGACGACCGGCCTCGGGGATCAATGGAACAGCCGTTAGCGGAGCAACCCCCGCGAGCGCGGGGACGACGGCATGGTCTGGCGGGTCCTCACCCCCCAGCGCGAGCAACCCCCGCGAGCGCGGAGACGACGTGCCCGGCGGGGTGCAGCGGCCTACCTTGCGGGAGCAACCCCCGCGAGCGCGGGGCCGACAGGAGATCCCTGGTCAGATGCTGTTCGACACGGGAGCAACCCCTGCGAGCGCGGGGCCGACGCATGGTCTACGCCTTCTCCCGCGACAACGCCCGAGCAACCCCCGCGAGCGCGGGGCCGACTCCGCGCTCCGGTGGGACGAGCTGGCGGGCGGGGAGCAACCCCCGCGAGCGCGGAGCCGACATCCTGTGGCACGGCCGACACAAGGTCCACAGGGAGCAACCCCCGCGAGCGCGGGGCCGACTCAACGACCCGAAGGGCGCTGACGCCTACTGGAGAGCAACCCCCGCGAGCGCGGGGCCGACAAGGAGTTCGACAAGAAGCTCGCCGGCTGGTGGGAGCAACCCCCGCGAGCGCGGGGCCGACAAGCTCGACCCGACCGGGCTGCAGCTGGGCGCGGAGCAACCCCCGCGAGCGCGGGGCCGACGCCGCGGTGCTGTCGGAGTTGGGCTCGGTGCCGGAGCAACCCCCGCGAGTGCGGGGCCGACCTCGAACGTCAACATCAACAACGGCAACCTGTAGAGCAACCCCCGCGAGCGCGGGGCCGACTCCACCACCCTCGCCCACGGCACCCCCGACGGGGTCGGCCCCGCACGCGCGGGGATTGCTCGTGGTTGAGGCCCGGCTGACAGTCGAACAGCACGTCGGCCCCGCACGCGCGGGGATTGCTCCGCAGGCCTGACCCCGGTTGTCGGCATCAAGGAGTCGGCCCCGCACGCGCGGGGATTGCTCCCACTCCGGCTCACGCCGTCGACATCGGCTACCGTCGGCCCCGCACGCGCGGGGATTGCTCCGGACTGGGCTGGCTGATCGGCCCGACCCTGTGGTCGGCCCCGCGAGCGCGGGGCCGACAGGATGGTGACGAGCTCCGTTCTTCCGGTGAGCACTCCCTCGAGCGCACTGCCGGTGCGAGGATCTACTCGGTGGTGATGCCGATGTCGGAGCGATCTCTCGCGAGCGCGGGGCCGATCCCTCCAGGTCCGCTACGTCTGGGACGACGCTGGAGTAACCCACGCGAGCGCGGGGCTGATTGACGATCCGTCCGCAAGGCTGATCGCAACCCAGAGCAACCCCCGCGAGCGCGGGGCTGATGCGCCACGCCGGAAGGAGGGCGAGGGCAACCGCGAGCAACCCCCGCGAGCGCGGGGTCGATCGTGGGCCGGGGTGCGGTGAAGCAGGTGTGGCGGAGCAACCCCCGCGAGCGCGGGGTCGATCGTTGAGCGGGAGGTCAGAGGGCATGATGGTCAGAGCAACCCCCGCGAGCGCGGGGCCGATGGCGAGGTAGTCGGCTTCGCCGGGGTGGGGCGGGAGCAACCCCCGCGAGCGCGGGGTCGATGCCGCGAAGCGGAAAGGGCTTGGATTTCATGGCGAGCAACCCCCGCGAGCGCGGGGTCGATCGTCGTCCGCCGCGTGCGGGCCGGTCGGCGCCGGAGCAACCCCCGCGAGCGCGGGGTCGATGCTTGCTGAGCTGCGGCGATTGGTGTCAGAGGGTGCGGGTTGATTCAGTTCGATCGTATGGCAGCCCGTAGGGGAGGTGGCGCATTGTCGTCATCTCTCTATCCTCCGAGGCGAGTTGTCAGTGCCGTGTCCTGCGCTCTCGAAGCGTACTCGTACGTGGAGGTCGGGCGGTGGATGAGGGCTGCGGGCAGTGGGCCGACCCCCCGCGTTAGAGCGGTTTCGCTGTGGCGCTTCACGTCTCGCCGGTCTAGGAGGGGTTGGCCAACGGAGACGACGAGCCAACCCGGTTGATCCCGAGTTGGTGGCACAAGGCCGTCCCGGTGGTGGACGGTTGCGGGGGGGGGGGGGGGGGGGGGGGGGGGGGGGGGGGGGGGGGGGGGGGGGGGGGGGGGGGTGGGGGGGGTTTCCGTGGTCCTTCCCCCTGACCCGGGGA
>NZ_JBVHYH010000119.1:0-16039 GCF_055569135.1 Kitasatospora sp. NPDC029367 | reverse complement strand
CCGACGAATCGCCTAAAAGACAGCCGGTCGGCGTCGGTCAGTCCGTGAGTCAGACCCGGCGGAGAAGCCACCACACATCCTCACTGTCAGTCCTCATCGCCGAAGTCGCCCCCGAGCTCGTCCCCGAGGTCGCCCCCGAAGTCGCCCCCGGCGTCACTCCCGTCCGGGGTGCCGCTGATCGCGTACCCCTGCCGGCGCGCCTCGTAGCAGGCCACCGTCGCGGCCGCCGAGACGTTCAGCGAGCCGACCCGGCCCAGCTGCGGCACGAACACCACCTGGTCGCAGAGCGCCAGCGCCTCGGGCGTGATCCCGCGGTCCTCGTGCCCCAGCACGAAGGCCACCGCCGGGGTGAGCTCGGCGGCGAACATCGGCACCGCGTCGTCCGCCAGCTCCAGCCCGACCACCTTGAAGCCGTCGGCCTTCGCGGCCGCGACCGCCTCGGCGACGGTCGGGAAGTGCTCCACCTTCAGGTACTTGTCGGTGCCCATCGCGGCCTTCTGCGCGCCGGAGGAGCGCACCGACGGGGTGTCCCCGGTCAGGTACAGCTTCTCGGCGCCCATCGCCGCCCCGGTGCGCACCACCGAACCGACGTTGAACGGCGACTGCAGGTTCTCCAGGATCATCGCGAGCCGGAACTCGTTGCTGCGCCGCCAGGTGCGGTGCAGTCGCTTCAATTCGGTCCCGCGCAGCTGCTTCACGACGTCGTTCCCCGTCCACTCTCGGTGCCCTCGCCCGCTTCCGGGCGGGGCCGCGCTTCCAGAATCCGGAACCCGTTGACCGACGTGACCCGGGAGGTCGGGTAGCCCTGCTCGTTGAGCCACTTCTGCAGCGAGTCCGAGCCCAGGTGCTTCTGCACCACGAGGAACGCCGAGCCGTCCGGGGTCAGCCGGCCGAGCCAGTGGGTCAACAGCCCGCGCAGTTCGGCCTTGCCGATCCGGATCGGCGGGTTGGAGTAGATGGTGGCGAACCGGAGGTCCTCGGGGACCTCGTCCGGCAGCGCGGCCTGGACGTTGCCCAGGCGCAGCGCCTCCGCGTTCAGCCGGACCAGCTCCAGCGCGCGCTCGTTCACGTCCACCGCCCACACCGGGAGCCGCTTGCGGCGGCTCGCCCAGGTCAGCGCGATCGGGCCGTAGCCGCAGCCGACGTCCAGGATCGGGCCGCGGACCCGCGGCTGCGGGGCGTGCTCCAGCAGGACCCGGGTGCCCTGGTCGAGCCGGCCGTGCGAGAACACCCCTGCGTCGGTGGTGAGTTCGAGGGTCAGGTCCGGGAGCGAGACCGTGATCGGCCGGCGCTCGCTGGCGACCTCGGGCGCACTGGAGAAGTAGTGCGAGCCGGACATGGGTTCCCCGTCGTTCGTAAGGGCCGTCGTTGTCAGGCCGTCGTGCGGATGGGCCTCGGGGCCCACCGGGTGGGTGCGGGACGGCCCTGGGTACGGCACCGATCGTACCCCCGGTGGCCTGCGGGGCGTTCCGCGCTGCCCGGCGGGACGGGCCCGCCGGGGCCCCGAACCGGCTCGGGACGGACTGGTCGGGACGGACGGTCGGGACGGCCTCGTCGGAGCGCGGTCAGAGCGTGCCGGGGGTCTTGCGGGTGGCGATGTTGATCCGGTTCCAGGCGTTGATCGTGAAGCAGACCGAGATCAGCTGCGCCAGCTCCGCCTCCGCGAAGTGCGCGGCCGCCCGGGCGTACACCGCGTCCGGGACCCCGGTGCCGATCCGGGTGATCTCCTCGGCCAGCGCCAGCGCGGCCCGCTCGCGCTCGCTGTACACCCCGGCCGGGGCCTCCTGCCAGACCGGCAGCAGGTAGATCCGCTCGTCGGTCTCACCGGCCTTGCGGGCGTCCTTGACGTGCATGTCCAGGCAGTAGGCGCAGTTGTTCAGCTGCGAGGTGCGCATCTGCACCAGCTCCACCAGCGCCGGGTCCAGGCCCTCGCGGGCGGCGGCGTCCAGGGCGATCATCGCGCGGAACACCTTGGGGGCGGTGCGGGCGTAGTCGAGGCGGGTGGGGGCGGCGGTGGTCTCGTTCGTGGTCATGACGACGAGCCTAGGAGTGGAATGAACCCCATACATGGGTCATTCATGCACTGGTTCCATGGGTCAATCGGGGTTCGGACAACACGCCGGAGCGCCCTCGGCGCGTCGCGTCCGCGCGCCCGGCGGCGGATACTGCGAGTACCGCCATCCGGGCCCTGGGAGCCTCCCGACAGTGAGGACGGACGCCATGCCGCAGAATCACGAGGACTACCTGATCGACGAGGCTGCCGAGACCGTCGAGCCCGACGACGAAGCGACCGACGGCGACGAGTACGACGAGGTCGCCGAGCGCCGGGCCGTCGGCGCGGACCCGGCCACCGACCTCGCGGACGCCGCCGAGCAGAGCCGGGTCGTCCAGCTCGACGAGGACGAGTACCGGGAGTAGCGGCAGCGCCTACCAGCCTCTACCGGCGCGTACGAGCCCCTGCCAGCGCGTACGAGCGCGTTCGAGCCCCTACCAGCCCCGACGAGCCCCTACCAGCCCCTACCAGCCCCGACGAGCGCCTACAGCGCCTTGCGCCGCTGCAACCAGGTCATCGCCGCCCAGCCCGGCAGCACCGGCAGGATCAGCGTCAGCAGCCGGAACAGCGCCACCGCCGCCAGCGCCCCGCCCTCCTCCATCGACGCGGTCTGCTGGAGCCCCAGGAGCAGCGCCCCGTCCACCGCGCCGACCCCACCAGGGGTCGGCGCGGCGTTGCCCGCCGCGTTGCCCACCAGGAACACCACCGCCACCGCGGCGAAGGACGGTGCCCGGCCGATCGCGAGGGCGCAGCAGTACAGGCAGGTGATCAGGCAGAGCGACACCAGCAGCTGGCCGGCCACCCCCACCGCCAGCCGGCCCGGGTTGCGCAGCAGGTCCAGCAGCCGCGGCAGCACCTCGGCCGTCAACGGCCGCAGGCGCGCCGCCAGCCACCGCCGGGCGGGCGGGATCGACCAGACCACCACCAGCAGCACGGTCGCCACCACCAGCCCGCAGACCACGGCCGGCAGCGCCGCCAGCTCCGAACCGCCCGGCTGCGCGTCCACCAGGTAGACGAAGGCCCCCAGTTGCAGCAGGTGCAGCACCAGCCCGATCAACTGACCCACCCCGACGCTGGACAGCGCCTGCGCGGTGGGGATGTCCGCCCGCTGCAACAGCCGGGTGTTCAGCGCGATCCCGCCGACGCCCCCGGGCGACACCAGCTTCACGAACGCCCCGGCCACCTGCGCCAGCACCACGTTGCGGAAGTTCAGCCGCTCCGGCACGAACCCGACGAACCCCATCGCCGCCGCCACGTGGCTCAGCCCCGCCGCCAGCACCGCCAGCGCCAGCCACCACGGATCGGCATCGGTCAGCGCCGCGACCGGGTTGTCCTCCACCGCGAAGAACTGCGGGATCAGCAGCACCCCGGCCACCACCCCGCCCGCCACGGCGAACAGGGTCCGCGGCCGCAACCGCTCCAGCCGCACCGGCCGCCCCACCACCTCCGGCCGCCCGCGCGACACCTCCGCCCGGATCTCCTCCAGCAACCCGCCGGCCGTCCCGGCCTGGACACCGGCTCCGGCCACAGCCCCCGCCCCCGCCCCCGCCCCCGGCGTGCTGCCGTCCGGGCGGCGCTTGAGCGCCTGGCGGGTCGAGCGGGCCAGGGCGATCGGTTGCAGGAGGGGCAGTGCGGCGCCCAGGGCGTCGCGGCCCAGGACGGTGGTGGCGGTGCGGACGGCGCGGGCGGCGCCGGCCCGGAGGGCGAGGGTGGTGAGCAGCTGGACGACGTCGCAGTGCAGGACGAGCTCGCTGGCCGCGATGTCGCCGTCGGCGAAGTCGACCAGGTGGACCGCGCCGCCGCCGTCGACCAGCAGCGAGGACGGGACGAGCGCGCGGTGGGCGATCTCGCGGCGCTGGAGCAGGGCGAGCTGGCCCCAGGCGTCGGTGAGGAGCCCGTCGGTGATCTCCTCGTCGTCGAGCTGGTCGAGGGTGCGTCCGGCCAGGTGCTCGTACGCGATCAGGGCGGTGTCGTGGCCGAGGCCCGCCGTGGCGGCGATCCGGCGGGTGCGGACGCCGGCGGCGAGGGCGGCGTAGGTGACCAGGGCCTCGTGCTCCAGCCCGGTGCGCGGTGAGCGCAGGGCGCGCGGGTGCGGGGCGGTGCGCAGGCGCAGGCGGCGCCAGGCGCGCTGGACGGCGGCGGCGGTGACGGCCTGCCGGTCGAGCAGTTGGACGTCGAGTTCGGGCCGGTCGTCGGCCTGCCGGACCCGGTAGTGGTCCGGTCCGGCGGGCAGGGCCTCGACCGGCCGCAGTCCGCTGTCGCGCAGGGCGCGCAGCACTTCGCCGGGCCGGGGCCGCGGGTCCGGGGTGCCGACGGCGTACAGGGTGCCGTGGGCGCCGGTCCAGCCGATGAGCAGCCCGAGCAGCAGGGCGGTGGGGGTGGCGTAGCCGCCGGCCAGTCCGGCGAGGCCGGAGAGCGTGAGGACGGCCCAGGGCAGGCGGCGCTCGCGGCTGGCGGAGGCGGTCATGAAGGCGAGGACGGGCGCCAGGTAGCCGTAGACGGGTTCGGTGTGCGCGAGCGCGTCGGCGGGCAGCCGCTGGGTGAGGGCGGTGAGCAGCGAGGCCGGGGCGAGGTCGTCGGCCCACAGGCCGAGGGCGAGGGTGGCGCCGTACGCGATGACGGCGGCGAGCAGCCCGTCGGAGACCTGTTGGAGGGCGCGCCGCCGGTCGGGGCCGAGCAGGCGGCGGACGGCGAGGCCGACGGGCAGCAGCAGGACGGCGGCGGTGGTGAGTCCGCCGGCCAGGTTCGCCAGTGGCCTGGGCACCAGCGCGGCGGCCTCGGCGACGTCGGCGGCGATGCCGCCGGTGGTGGCGCGGGCGTAGTCGGCGAGCAGCAGGGTGAGCGCGATCGTGATCAGGCCGGTGAGCAGCCGGATCAGGGCGACGGGCTGTCGGACCCGCCCGGCCTCGGACAGCGGGCGGGCCCGTTGTCGCGGGCCTCCCGGCCGGCCGGGTGCGGCCCCGTCGGCATGCCGCTGCCCGGGTATCTCCCCGTCGCCGTCCGGTTGCCCGGCCGGGGTGGTGGTGCCGCCCCCGCCGGTGTCGCCGTTCGTTCTCCCCGTCACGATCGCCACGGGTGGCATGCTCCCATGCCACCCGTGGACCGGGGGCGGGCGGCGGCGCCCCCGTCACGCCTGCCGGGTCGGCAGCACCACCTGGTGGCGCAGGTTGACGTGCCGGGGCCGACTGGCGGTGTAGGCGATGAGGTCCGCGATGTCGTCCGCGCCGAGCGTCGGGATCGCGGCGAACATGCCGCCGAGCTGTTCGCGCAGCGCCGGGTTGTCGATGTGCCCGCGGAGTTCGGTGTCGGTGAGGCCGGGTTCGACGGCGCTGACCCGGACGTCGCGCGGGCCGAACTCGGTGCGCAGGGCGGTGGAGAGCTGGGTGAGCGCGGCCTTGGTGGCGCAGTACACCGCGTAGTCGGGGAAGGAGACGTGCGAGGCGATGGAGGAGACGTTGACCAGGTCGGCGGTGCGGCCGTCGTCGGCGGCGGCGGTGAGGTCGGCGGTGAAGGCGCGGACGATCCGCAGGGCGCCGGTGAGGTTGGTGTCGATCATCCGGGTCCATTCGTCGATTCGTCCGTCGGCGAGCGGGTTGGCCAGCATCACCCCAGCGTTGTTGATCACCAGGTCGACCGGGCCGTAGGCGTCGTGGACGGCCTTCGCGGCGGCGTCGACCGAGGCCTGGTCGGTGATGTCGGCGGTGACGGCGAGGGCCTGCCCGCCGGTCGCGGCGATCTCGGCGGCGAGCGCGTCGATCCGCCCGGTGCGGCGGGCGACCAGGGCGACCCGGGCGCCGTTGGCGGCGAGCAGCCGGGCGGTGGCGGCGCCGATGCCGCTGGCGGCTCCGGTGACGACGGCGGTGCGGGTGGCGAGGGCGGGGTAGCTCATCGGGGACTCCTGGAGGGGCCGGGACTGGCTGACGTCGACCACTCTGCGGCGCCGCCGCACGCCTACCCAGGGCCACGTTCTTCCCGGGTTGGCGCTTCCCGGGTAGGGGCTTCCCGGGTCCGCGCTTCCCGGGTGGGGACTTCCCGGGAACTCCCAACCCGGGAAAGGCAGTACCACCCTCGGGCCGCCGCCGCGGGGCTACCCTGCCTGGCATGGAGAACACCCTGGGGGACTTCCTCCGCTCGCGCCGGGCCCGGATCCAGCCGGAGGAGGTGGGCCTGCCCGCGCACGGCCGCCGCCGGGTGCAAGGCCTGCGCAGGGAGGAGGTGGCGCAGCTCGCCGGGGTCAGCGTGGACTACTACGTCCGGCTGGAGCAGGGCCGCGGCGGCAGTGCCTCGGACGCGGTGCTGGACGCACTGGCCCGGGTGCTGCGGCTGGACGAGGTGGAGGCGGCGTACCTGCGGTCGCTGAACCGTCCGCCGAAGTCCGGGGCCGTTCCGGTGCGGGTGGACCGGCGGGTCCGTCCGGGGGTACGGCTGCTGCTGGACCTGATGCCCGGGGTGCCGGCCTTCGTGCTGGGCCGCCGGATGGAGGTGCTGGCCTGGAACACGCTGGGTGACGCCGTGAACGGCTTCTCCGAGCGGGCGACCCGGACCCCGGGCACGCCGCCCAACCAGGCCCGGGACGGCTTCCTCGACCCCGCCGCCCGGACCTTCTACCGCCAGTGGGAGGCCGTCGCCCTGGAGACCGTCGCCCAGCTGCGCCGGGACGCCGGACTGCACCCGGACGATCCGGCGCTGGCCGCGCTGGTGGGCGAACTCTCGATGCGCAGCGAGGAGTTCCGCCGGCTCTGGGCGGACCACCAGGTGTTGGGGAAGACCGGCGGGGTGAAGCTGCTGCGGCACCCGCTGGTCGGCGACCTGGACTTCGGCTACGAGACCCTGACCGTCAACGGCTCGCCGGACCAGACGCTGGTCACCTTCACCGCCCCGCCGGGCTCGCCGACCGCCCAGAAGCTGGCCCTGCTGGCCAGTTGGACGGCCACCGGCCAGGCTCCGGAGGCCGCGGAGCGCGCGGAGTCCGCGGACGGGGCCTGAGCGGGAGTGCTGAGCGGGCGGCCCGGCCGGAGCCGTCATAGCCTTCCAACATGACCGCCTGCGAAGACCTCGCCATGGCGCCCAGGGACATCGAGCCCGCGCCGCCCACCGACGGCTGCGCGGACTGCTTGGCCCAGGGCAGCCGGGACTGGGTGCACCTGCGGGTCTGCCTGGACTGCGGTCACATCGGCTGCTGCGACAACTCGCCGCAGCGGCACGCCACCGCGCACTTCCACAACTCCTCCCACCCGGTGATCCGTTCCTACGAACCGGGGGAGGACTGGCGCTGGTGCTACGTCCACGAGGTCATGGGCTGAGCCGGCCCCGACCGCTCCGGTGGCACCGGCCCGCCGACCGGATAAAATCCGGACATAACACCCGCGCGGCCCCTCGGTCCGGCACCCGTCCGGCCGCGGCCGCCGAAGGGAGGCCGACGATGACCAAGCGAACCGCGGGCAGCACCGCCCAGCTCCGCAAGGGCACCCAGGAACTGCTGGAACGCCGGGGCATGGCGACCATGCCCGGCCGGCTCGGGCCGAAGCCCGCCTTCGGCGCGCTGTCCGCCGCCGCCGGGAACCCGACCGGCGACCTCTTCCGCCACGGCGGGCGGGACGCGGCCTCCGCGATGCCGCACGCCGCCCCGGCGATGCACGCGGAACTCAAGGGACACCGCCACCGCGGCGCCGAGAAGCACTCGGCGCACTGAGCGACTCCTGCTGGGCGATCCCCACTGAGCGATCCCTGCTGGGCGACTCCCGCCGGGCGATCCGACCCGAGCGCCCTGCTCTGCGACGCACCCCGCTGACCGGCCGACTGTCAGCGGGGTGCGCTACGTTCGACCCGTTCACCAGTACGCGGCGGGGCGAACGGAACGCACAGGACGACGGGGGCGCACCATGACCGACGTGACCACGGAGGAGCCGGTCGAGTTCCAACTGGAACGCCACCGCACCGAACTCACCGGCTACTGCTACCGCATGCTCGGCTCGGTCTTCGAGGCCGAGGACGCGGTGCAGGAGACGATGGTCCGCGCCTGGCGCGGGCACCGGGGCTTCGAGGGCCGGGCAGCGCTGCGCTCCTGGCTGTACCGGATCGCCACCAACGTCTGTCTGGACGCGCTGAACGGCCGCAAGGCCCGGGCCCGTCCGATGGACCTCGCCGGTCCGGTGACGGTGGCCACCGCGAGCGACACCCAGTTGCCCGAGGTGACGTGGATCGGCCCCGCGCCGGACGGCCGGGTGCTCCCCGAGACGGGGGACCCAGCGGAGGTGGCCGCCCAACGCGAGTCGGTGAAGCTGGCCTTCGTCGCGGCGCTGCAGCGCCTCGCGCCCCGGCAGCGGGCGGTGCTGATCCTGCGCGAGGTGCTGGGCTGGAGGGCCGCCGAGGTCGCCGAACTGCTCGGCGTCACGGTCGCCTCGGTCAACAGCGCGTTGCAGCGGGCCCGCGCGGTGCTCGCCGTGGACGCCTCCGCCGCCCGCCCGGCCGTCGCACTGGACGAGGCGCACCGCGCCCTGCTGGAGCGCTACGTCCGCGCCTTCGAGGCGTACGACATGGACGGCCTGGCCGCGCTGCTGCACGAGGACGTCACGCTCAACATGCCGCCGTACTCGATGTGGCTGCGCGGGATGGCGGAGATCCGGGCCTGGATGCTGGGCCCGGGGCAGGGCTGCCGGGGTTCCCGGCTGCTCCCGGTGACGGCCAACGGCGGCCCGGCCCTCGCCCAGTACCGGCCGAGCCCGGCGGGCGGGTACGAGCCGTGGGCGCTGATCGTGCCGGAGGTGTCAGAGGGCCGGATCACCGGGCTCACCAACTTCCTGGACACCGACGTGCTCTTCCCGCTGTTCGGCCTCCCGGCCCGGCTCCCCGCCGAGTAGGCCCGCCGGTGCCTCGCCGCCCAGTGGGTCGACCGAGCCCAGCGGATCGATCCTGCCCAGCGGGTCGAGCGAGCCCAGCGGGTCGACCGCGCCCGGCAGCAGCGCCGCGAGCCCGCTGAACGCCAGCAGTTCGCGCAGCGGGCCGGCGGTGTTCAGCAGCACCATGCCCACCCGGTGCCGAGCGGCCGCCAGCCGCAGCCGGGCCAGGGCGTCGACGACGGCCAGGTCGGGGGCGGTCAGGGCGCCCAGGTCGCAGGTCAGTACGGCTTCGTTCGCGATGCTCTCCATGCAGGTTGGACCGCCCGCGGGCGCCGGACTCATCGCTCCGGTCCACCGGGGGTGTCAGCACCACCGGACGGCAGAGCCGGGGCGGTGGCAGAACCAGGCCGGTGGCAGAGCCGGGCCAGTGGCTGAGCCGGGCCAGTGGCAGAGTGGGGCCACTGGCAAAGTGGGGGCAACCGAACCGCCCTGCCCCAGGAGGAACACCGTGACGGCTGAGCCCTTGAGATCCCGCGAGGAGTGGCTGGCCTCCCTGCCCCGGATCTACGCGGCGGCGGGCTGCCTGCTGCGCGACGCGTCGGGCCGGATCCTGATCGTGAAGGCCGGGTACCGCGAGCACTGGCAGTTCCCCGGCGGGACGATCGACCTCGGGGAGGGCCCGGTCGAGTGCGCCGCGCGGGAGTTGGAGGAGGAGACCGGCATCGTCAAGGAGGCCGGTGAGCTGCTGGCCATCTCCTGGACCCACCCCTCGGGCGAACTCGACCACCCGGCCCAGCACTTCCTGTTCGACTTCGGCACCGTCCCGGACGGCACCCCCGTGACCGTCCCGGCCGGCGAGCTGGACACCCACCGCTGGGCCCCGATCGACGAGGCCCTGGAGCTGCTCGGCCCGGCCCGTTCGGCCCGGCTGCGGGCGGCCCTGGAGGCGGCTGCCGACGGCCGGGTCCGGATCGTCACGACCCACATCTCCGGCTTCTAGGCCGGATCACCGAAGTGCCGTGCCCCGGGCGGGAGTTCCCTCTCGGGGCACGGCAGGTGGGCAGGCCTCACTGCTGCTCGGGCGCGGCATCCCGGGCGGCGATCAGGGCGGCGACGGCCTCCGAGACGAAGGTCTCCGCCTCGGTCTTGTCCACGTTCAGCCCGGCGAGCACGCCCTCCCCGTTCTCCAACTCCAGCAGGGCGAGCAGGATGTGCTCGGTGCCGACGTAGTTGTGCCCGAGCTTGAGCGCCTCCCGGAAGGTCAGCTCGACGGCCTTCTTGCCCTGCACCGAGTACGGGATCAGCGCGGGCACCTGCTGCTCGACGGCGGTCGGCAGCACGGCGGTGGTCGCCGTCCGGACGGCCTCCGGGGTGACGCCCTGGGCGAGGAGCGCCTTGAGCCCGATGCCCTCGGGCTCGGCGAGCAGGCCGAGCAGGATGTGCTCGGGGCCGATCTCGGGGTTGTTGGCCCGGCGGGCCTCCTCCTGCGAGGCCACCACGACCTTGCGGGCCCGGGGCGTGAACCGGGAGAAGCCCTGGCTGGGGTCGAGGTCGAGGTCGGCCGGGCTGCCCGGGCCCTTGGAGACGAAGCGCTTCTGGGCGGCCTGCTTGCTGACGCCCATGCTGCGGCCGATGTCGGTCCAGGAGGCGCCGGAGCGGCGGGCCTGGTCGACGAAGTGGCCGATGAGGTGGTCGGCGAGGTCGCCGAGGTGGTCGGCGGCGATGACCGCGTCGGAGAGCTGGTCGAGCGCGTCGGTGTGGACCTTCTTGATCGCGGCGATCAGGTCGTCGAGGCGCAGCGGAGTGGTGTTGGGAACAACGGGATTCTCCATGCGTCAACCGTAGGTTGTCGATCCGAGGATCGTCAACCATCGGTTGACGCTTACTTCTGGGTAGCTTGCGTTCGCCCTCCGTCGAACGTCCCCGCCTTCCCCGACTCTGCTCCCTGGCTCCGCTTCCTGGCCCCTCGCCCCTATGCGGCGGGCAGCAGTCGGGCCCGGACGGCGGCGACCTGGGCGGGCGTGACTCCCGCCGCGAGCAGGTACCCCGCCGGGTCCAGCCCGTCCAGCGCGGCGGCCAGGGCGGCCTCGGCGGTGGTTCCGGCCTCGGCCAGCGCGGCGTCGATCCGGCGGTACGGGTCCGGCAGGCCGAGCATCCCGTACAGCGGGCGGACGTTGGGGCCGCTCAGCAGGTAGTCCTCGGCGATCGCGGCCCGGTCGACCCCGGCCAGGGAGAGCAGCAGCAGGGCGGCCAGGCCGGTGCGGTCGCGCCCGGCGCCGCAGTGCACCACCAGGCCGCCGGGGCGGGCGTCGGCGATCGCGGTGATCAGCGCGGCGGCGGCGTGCGGGCAGTGCTCCAGGTAGGGGCGGAAGGCCAACGGGGTGCCGTCCAGTCGGCCGTGGTCCGCCCACCAGGCGAGGCCGGCCAGTTCGTCCAGCGGGACGCGGACCAGGTCTATGCCGTCGGGGAGCGGGAGGAGCGGCTTGTACTCCTCGGCGTTGCGCAGGTCGACCACGGTGCGGACACCGTGGTCGAGGAGGGCGTCCCAGCCCTCGCGGGTCAGCCGGTCCAGGTTGTCGGCCCGGACTATCGCGCCGCGGGCGGTCGGGCGGCCGGAGGCGGTGGGGAGTCCGCCCAGGTCACGGACGTTCAGGCAGCCGTCCCAGACGAGGGTGCGGTCCTCGGTGGTGGTCAGTGCGTCGGTCCGCATGTGGGGCTCCCCGGGTTGTCGTCTCGGGGGATCCCGTTATCCCCTCGTTATATGACTCCCGGGAGATCCCATTGGTTCCTGATCGTTCGAACTGTCGGCACCGGCAGGTCGTACGGCGTACCGACGGTGCAGCGATGGCGTACCGACGGCGTGCCGACGGTTTACCGATGGGGGATCAGGCCGCGGTCGGGGCCTCGGTCTCGGCGGCGACCAGCTTCTCGATCGGCTCGACCGCGATCTGGCCGAGCATCGAACCGGCCACGATCGCGCCGATCAGGAACACGGTGGACAGCCAGGCCATGGTCGACACCGGCAGGGTGAAGGCGCCGACCACCCGGGCCGCGCACTCGGCCAGCAGCGCGGTGCCCCAGATGCCGGCGAACACCCGCTCGTGGCGACGGAAGGCCCGCGAGGCCGCCGCCCGGCCCTCGACCAGCCGCTGCCAGGCGGCAGCCCGGTCCTGCTTGCCCTTGGTGACGAAGGGCATCAGCATCGGGGTCATCACCGGCTTGCCGACCACCGCGGAGACCAGGATCGCCACGGCCACGGTGCCGCTCAGCCCGCCGTCCTTGGCGATCATCATCCGGGCGTCGCCGCTGACGAAGGTGAGCGCCAGGCCCGCCAGGTTGACCGCCAGCATCAGCGCGGCCCACAGGTTGACCTGACGCTCACGCAGCAGGCCGAGGGCGGTCCGGCCGGCCGGGAAGACGCTGCTCCAGGCCAGCGCGGCGAACTCGCTGAGGCCGCAGACCGAGTGCAGCAGGTAGTACCCCACCAGCGGGGCGGCCACGTCGAGGACCAGCGGACGCAACCCCGCGACCACCGGGTTCGGCGCCGAGGCGCCGGCCTCGTCCATGGCAGGAGCGGTGGCGGCGGCGACGGCGGTGACGGCGGCGGTGGTGGTGGGAACGGTGCCGGCGGCGCTGACGGTCTGGCTGCTCATGGTGGGTTCCTCCCCGACTGGTGGCCGCGGGCCGCTGCCCGCGTCGTGCCTCCAGTCTTTCCGCCGGACCCTCCGTCAGAGCAGTGCCGTCCGTTGCCGGATCCGCATGACAGGTGTCATGGCGCTGCCCGTGACACCCCCGCCGACCTGCACGGATCCACGCGGACCCACGCGGATCTACGCGGACCTGAGCGGACCCGAGCGGACCCGAGCTGTGGACCTACGTGAAGGTCCACAGCTCCCGGCCGAGCGTGTCCAGGCACCGCACCGTCCGGAACCGTTCGTCCCCGGCGGACAGGAAACCCTGCGCGGCCCCGGCCAGCACCGTCCGGGCGACCCCGTCGCCCCGGGTCCAGGCGCCGGTCAGCACCAGCGCCCCGTCGGCCAGCTCGGCCCGCTGCACCCGGGCCACCGAGGCGGTCAGCAGTGCGGCGTTGACGTCCTTCAGCTCGGCGGGGGAGAGGTAGGGCCCGACGGCGGGGGAGAGGTCCGCCGCGGCCCGGCGCCGCAGCTCCGGCAGGCCGTAGTCGCGGACGGCGGCGACGGCGTCGTCCAGCGGCAGCTGCCAGCGCGGCCCGGGCAGCACCTCCCACCAGACGTCCTCGCCGACCGGCAGCACCTCGCCGATCCGGGCCCGCCAGACCTCGACGCCGTGGGCGCCGTCCGGGGCCGGGGCCGGGGCCGCGTCAGGCTGCGCCCCGTCGGTCCCGCCGCCTCCGCCGCCTCCGTCGCCCCGGCGGACCACCCGGAGCCCGAAGGTGAAGGCGACCCGGTCGGCGGCCGGGCGCTCGACCAGCTCGACCAGCAACCGGTGGGTGTCGTCCGACAGGACGAAGGCCCGCTGCCGACCGGTGAGGCCCAGGGCGCGCAGGGCGGGCGCGAGGTGTTCGCGCAGTCCCGTCGTGTGGAGCTCGTGGGCAGTCATCATCGCGGTCTTTCCCTGCTGGTCGTGCGGTCGTCCCGGCCCCGCTCCGGCCGGGGACAGCCCGGAAGCGCCCGCCCGAACGGGTCCGGGCGGGCGTCGGAAGAACGGGCGCGGCGGGGTCACGGGGTCACGGCGAGGGGCCGGGCGCGGCGGCGGGCCCGGCGTCCGGGGCACGGTCGGTGCCCGGGATCGATTCGCCTACCGACAAGGTAGGCGCGGGCGGTGTCCCGGGGCTGCGGGCGAACGGCAGCCGTCTGCGGGACCTTGGCCCCGGACCTTGGCCCCGGACCTCGGCCCCGGACCTTGGCCGTCCGGCCTCGTCCGGCCTCGTCGGGCCCGGTCCTTCGACCGGAGCCGACCCGTTCGCCCGGATGGCGCATGATGTGGCGGGTGCAGAGTGCAGAACACCCCGGAGCGGGCACCGGCCGCCCCCTCGGCCGGTCCGGACCCGTACCCTCCGTCGGCCCACCATCGGGCGGGGGCCCCGCTCCCACCGACCTGACCGAGGCGGTCCGCGCCGCACAGGAGGGGGACGAGGAGGCGTTCCGGCTGCTGTTCCGGACCGTCCAGCCGGGCCTGCTGCGCTACCTGAGGGTGCTCGTCGGCGGCCGGCCCGAGGACGTCCAGGACGCCGAGGACATCGCCTCCGAGGCCTGGCTCCAGATCGCCCGCGACCTGCGCGGCTTCTCCGGCGACGGCGACGGCTTCCGCGGCTGGGCCGCCACCGTCGCGCGCAACCGGGCGATGGACCACCTGCGCGCCCGGCGCCGCCGCCCGGTCGCCGACCTGCCGTACGAGTACCTGGCCGAACTGGCCGCCGGGGACGACACCGCCCGTACGGCCCTCGCCACCGTCGGCACCGCCGACGCGCTGGCCCTGATCTCCCGGCTGCCGCGCGACCAGGCCGAGGCGGTGCTGCTGAGAGTGGTCATGGAACTGGACGCCGAGAGCGCCGCACAGGTGCTCGGCAAGCGGGCCGGCAGCGTCCGGATGGCCGCCCACCGGGGGCTGCGCCGACTGGCCAAGCTGCTGGAGCAGCCCTTCGCCTCCGGGGCCGGTATCCCGGCCGCCCGCCGGGCCGAACCGGCGGGCGCGGAACGGTCGCCGGCCCGGGCGCGGGAGTCCGCGGGGCAACCTGCCGTGGAACCCACGAAAAAAACTTCTCCGCAGGGTGTGACAGAACGCCGGGCCGCGACGCTGAAGGACATGAGATGAGCACCAACCGATCCCGTCGGATCGACCGTGATGCCGCCGAGCACCTGCTCGGCGGTGCCGTGGGCGCCCCGTCGGCCGGGCAGGACGCCTCGCTCACCGGACCGGACGGTCCCGGGCAGCTCGCCCGGGTGCTGGCCGCGGCCGCCGCCCCGGCGACGGCCGCCGAACTGGCCGGGGAGGAGGCCGCCCTGGCCGCGTTCCGGGAGGCGAGTCTCACGCCCGACCCCGTAGTCACACCCGTCCGGAGACGATCGATGGCAACCGCCGCGCTGGCCAGGGCCTTCAGCACGAAGGCCGCTGCCGCCGTGCTCGGCGCCACCGCGCTGTGCGGGGTCGCGGTCGCCGCCGGCACCGGCAACCTGCCGTCCCCCCTGAGCGGCGGCACGTCCGAACCCGAGCACGCGGTCGCCGCCCCGGGCGGCCCGTCCGGTTCCCCGCCCGGCAGCTCCACCGGATCCGGCTCCGGCTCCGCCTCCCCGGGCGGAACCAGCCGGCCGTCCATCGGCGCCTTCGCGGACCCGCACCGCACCGTCCCGGCCGACCCCGCCTCGCCCGGCGGCCCCACGGCCGGTGAACACCCCGGGCACCCCGCCCCGCCCGCCGCACTGCTCCCGCTCTGCCAGCGCTTCGCGGACCGTACGGGCAAGGGTGAACGCCCCGACAAGCTGGCCACCGACCCGGTCTTCGGCCCGCTGATCGCGGCGGCCGGCGGAGCGGACCAGGTCCAGGGCTACTGCGAGGGCGCCCCCGGTCACCAGGACGGCGATCACCAGGACGGCGACCACCAGGGCACCGGCCCGCAGCCGAGCCCCTCCGGCGCCGGCAAGGGCGACGGCAAGGGAAGCGGCACCACCGACGGCAAGGGCAACGCCAACGGCAAGGGCAACGGGAACGGCAACGGCAACGAGGACACCAACGGCAGCGGCGACGGCAAGGCCAAGCCCGGCAAGGGCACCCCGATCCCGCCCCCGCCGAACCTCCCGACCCCGCCGGACAGCCGTCCGGGCAGGACCGGCCCCTCCGAGGACGGGCAGTCCACCCGGAGATGACCCCCAGAACTCCGGATGGGCAGCGAGCGACTCCCCCCGGGCTCGCCGCCCATCCGGACCGCACCACCCGCAGTACGCACAACCACCCGAAGACCCCGGGTGGCCGGTCGGCTCCCCCGTGCCCACCGTCCACCCGGCCGGCCCCGGCCGGCCCGGCAGGCGCTCTCCCCGGACGCGCCTCCGGCCCGGCCGGCCCGGAACGTGCGGCCCGCCCTCCCCCCCCCGAGGGGGGGGGGAGCCCACGGCAGGTGGGGGGGGGGGAGGCGGCCCGCCCTCCTCCTGCCACTCCCCCCCCCCCCCAGCCA
>NZ_JBVHYH010000118.1:0-16451 GCF_055569135.1 Kitasatospora sp. NPDC029367 | reverse complement strand
CCGCGGCCATGTTGCCCTCTCTTTCCCCCCCCCCCCCCCCCCCCCTCTCCCCCCCCCTCTCCCCCCCTCCCCCCTCCCCCCCCCCCCCCCCCCCCCCCCCCCCCCAGGACGTCTTCCTGCGCCGCCCGTGAGAGGGACCACCTGCCGGCCGCCCCGGTGATACCGTGCCCGACACCGTCCAAGGGGGGAGGGCCGGCAGGTGGACCAGCAGCTGCGACGCGCCGCTGTCACGGCACTCGGCGCGCTCGCGCACAGCCCCGATTTCCGGGACCGGGCCGCCGCCGGCCACGGCCTGGCGGCCTTCGCCGACCTGCCGGAAGCCCGAGGGCCGCTGCTGGCCCTGGTCCTCGACCCCGACGACACCTACGTCACCAGAGTGACCGCACGAGCCCTGCTGCGCCGCAAGGACCGTGCCGGGCTGACGGCGGTCGCCACGGCCCTGGCCGACGCCGACCCGAACCACGAGGACTGGATCCACTCGGCGGTGGTCGACGCGCTCGGCATCTTCGCCTCCGACCGGGAGGAGGCGCTCCTGCTCTGCCACGACCTCTCCCGCGGCCCGGACCCCCGCCTCGCCGACGGGGCCCGCCGACTCCACGCCATGCTGACCGAGCTCGACCCCGCCCTCCGCTCCGCCTAGCAGGCTGTAGATCAGCTCGGCTCCGGACCCGCGGGGCGGGGTATCAACTCCAGGCTCTCGAACTCGAAGTGCGCCTGCTCGGTCGCCTCCTGCCGCGTGGAGCGGCAGGGGGTGTCGCACGCCCTCGCGTGATGCCGCCGGTTATCGGGTTGCTCCCGGTGCGGCGTCGAGGCGGTGGAGGCGGGCCCGGACGGCTTCGGCGTCGCGGTGCTGGAGGTCGTCGAGGATGGCCAGGCCGAGGATCCAGTCGGCTCGGGCGGAGTCCGGGTCGCCGAGGGCGAGGTGGGTGTCGCCGAGGTGGGTGTGGATGTCGGCTTGGAGGAAGTAGTCGCCGACCGCCCGCCGCAGGTCCAGGGACTCGTGGTAGGCGGGCAGGGCCTCGTGGTACTCGCCGAGTTGGTGGTGGATGTAGCCGATGCTGTCCCAGATGGAGGCCTGGCCGGGCAGGTTGCCGACCTCGCGGGCGAGGTCCAGGGCGCGCCGGCAGTGGGTGAGCGCGGCGCGCAGTTCGCCCTGCTGGGCCAGGTACCAGCCGATGCTGTTGAGGGCGAGGGCCTGCCCGGAGGGGTCGCCGAGCTCCTCGAACAGTGCCAGGGCACGGCGGGACTCGGCCACCGCCTCGGCGTCGGCCCGTACCTCGCCGTGGGCGATGGCGAGGTCGAGCCTGGTCCGGCCCTCGCGCGGCCGGTCGCCGGTCTCCTCGAACAGGGCGAGGGCCAGCCGCAGTTCGCGCTGGGCCTCGGGCTGGCGGTCCTGTGAGCGGTGCACCTGGCCGAGCCAGCGGTGGGCGTGGGCCCGGCGGCCGGGGTCGCCGGCCCGTTCGGCGGCGGCCAGCGCGGTCTCGCCGGCGCGCTGCCACTGCTGCCACAGGCCCGACTTGAGCAGGTAGGGCACCTGGGCGCCGACCAGCTGCCAGGTGTGCAGGTCGGCCCCGGCCGCGTGGGAGGCGTCGACGACCCGCTCCAGTACCGGCTGTTCCTCCCGGTACCAGACGAGCGCCTGCTGCCGGTCGGTGAGCTGCTCGGGTGTCACCCCGGCGGCGGGGCGGGCGAGGTCGAACGGATGCCAGGCCGCGTCGTCGGCGTAGGCGAGGCAGGCCGCGCGGTGGGCGGTGTGGAGGTAGTGGTCGAGCATCCGCCGGGTCGCCCCCGCCCGTCCCTGCGGCGGTTCGAGGGCGGCCGCCTGTTCGGCGGCGTACGCGCGCAGCAGGTCGTGGAAGGTGTACCGGCCGGGCTCGGGCGCGGTGATCAGGTGGGCCCGGTGGAGGTCCTCCAGCAGGGCGCGGGTCTCGGTCAGCGGGCGGCCCGCGAGGCTCGCGGCCGCCGGCACGCTGATGGTGGGGCCCGGGTGCAGGCCGAGCAGCCGGAACAGCCGGGCGGCCTGCGGGGCCAGCGCGCGGTAGGACCAGGAGAGCACCAGCCGGACGTCGGCGTGGCTGTCGCCCGCCGACAGCAGGTCCAGGCGGGCCCGGGAGTCGCGCAGTTCGCGCGCCCACACACCGAGCGGGATGCCGGGGTGGTCGGCGGCCCGGGCGGCGGCGATGTTCAGGGCGAGCGGAAGCCGGGCGCACAGCTCGATCAACTCGTCGGCCGCGTCGGGCTGCTCGGCGACGGCGGTCGCACCGAGGCGGCGGGCGAACAGTTCGCGGGCCTCCTCGCGGGAGAGCACGTCCAGGGCGAGTGGCACCGCGCCGTCCAGGGCGACCAGTCCGGGCAGCCGGTTGCGGCTGGTGACCACGACCAGGCAGGTGGTGGAGCCCGGCAGCAGCGGGCGGACCTGCTCGGCCTCCCGGACGTTGTCCAGGACGATCAGCGTCCGGGTGCCCGCCAGCCGGCTGCGCAGGAGCGCGAGCTGTCCGTCCGGATCGGCGGGGATGCGCAGGGCCGGCACGCCCAGGGCGTCCAGGAAGCCGCGGGCCACGTCGGCGGCGTCGACCGGGGCCCGGGCCGGGTCGAACCCGCGCAGGTTGGCGAAGAGTTGGCCGTCGGGGAAGCGGTCGGCCACCCGGTGGGCGAAGTGCACGGCGAGGGTGGTCTTGCCCACTCCGGCGGTGCCGGCGATCGCCGAGATCACGACCGCGCCGCAGCCGGGGGTCACGTCGGCGAGCAGGGCGTCGAGAGTCCGGAGCTCGCGGGCCCGGCCGGTGAAGTGCCGGATCGCCATGGGAAGTTGCTGCGGGCCCGAGCTGCCCGGCGAGGGCAGCGGTGGTGGCGGGGCGGGGAGTGGCGGAGTGCTCGCCGGGGCCGGCCCGGCCGCCGGTGCGTCGGTCTCCCGGGCGGCGGCCAGCCAGCGGGCCAGGGTGTCCGGGTCGACCCCGAGGGCCTCGGCGAGCCGGACCACCGAGGACATCCGGGGACGGCGGCCACCGGCCTCCAGTGCGCTGATCGACCGGGTCGACACCCCCGAGCGGTCCGCCAGTTCGTCCTGGCTCCACCCCGCCGACAGACGTCGCTCGCGCAGCAGCGCGGCGAAAGCAGCAGCCCCCATCCGTTCCCTCCGGATCCCCTGCGAACCGTGTCGCCGCCCCGCCGGGCCGACCCGGATCGCGCATGAGCGTAGTCCTCCCGGGGCCAAGTGTCAGGTCAACGTCAGGTCAACGTCGTGGTCGTCGTGCGCGCCCCGGGACGAGGATGAAGGCTTGGCCCGACGGTGTCGGGCCCGTCCGGCGGCCCGACCACGGCTGCCGACCGGCCGGTCCGGCGGCGAGGCGCGGTTACGGGGGTACCGCGGCTCGCGGCCGCACCGGCCGCGGTTCGTCGCCGCACCGCCCGCGCGCCGGCTGCGGATCGCCCGCGCACCGCCCGCGAACCACCTGCGGACGGGCCGCCCGGCTCCCGCCGGAGCCGGGCCCGAACCCGATTCCGCCGCAGGTCGAACGGTGTCATGCTGACGCCATGACAGATCGCATCGATACCGCCCCCGCCCGCGACGGGGTGCACGACGGGGGCCGGCGACGGGAGTTGGCGGCGGCGACGGTGGGGTCGGTGGTCGAGTCCTTCGACTGGAACGTGTACGCCGTGCTCGCGCCCTACTTCGCCGCCGACCTCTTCGGCCACGGCAAGGGCGGGGTCAGCGGCACGCTCGCCGCGTACGCCACCTTCGCGGTCGGCTTCGGCGCCCGCCCGGTGGGCTCGTACCTGATCGGCCGGCTCAGCGACACCCGGGGGCGGCGCTTCGCGCTCAGCCTCGGCATGGCCGTGATCGCCGTCGCCAGCCTGGGCCTCGCCGTCCTGCCGGGGCAGCGGACGATCGGCGTCTGGGCGGCGGTGCTGGCCGTGGTGGTACGGGTGGTGCAGGGGCTCGCCTTCGGCGGGGAGGCGCCGAGCGTGGCCGCGTACGTGACCGAGACGGCGCCGCCCCGGCACCGCTTCGCGTTCAGCTCGGTCTCCTACGGCGGGATCATCCTGGGCTCGCTGCTCTCCTTCGGGGTGCTCACCCTGCTGATCCACACCATCGGCAAGTCCGGTCTGGAGAACGGCGGTTGGCGCTGGGGCTTCGTGGCCGCCGCGCTGCTGGGGCTGGCCGCGGTGTGGGTGCGGCGGGCCGCGCCGGAGAGCGCGGAGTTCCAGCGGGCCCGGGCCGCCGCCGGGCCGGGCGGGCGCCCGCCGTTCCTGCGCACGCTCCGGGACCACCGCTGGGCGGTGCTCACCGTCTTCCTCAACACCCTGGGCGGCACGGTCGGTTACTACTTCGCGCTGACCTACCTGCCGCAGTACGCCGCCGCCTACCACGTGATCGACAAGGAGCGGGCGGCCTCCTTCATGACGGTCGTGCTGGCCGTGGTGCTGGTCACCATGCTGCTCACCGGCGCGGCCGCCGACCGCTTCGGCCTGCTGCCGGTCGCCCGGATCGGGTTCGCACTGCCCGTCCCGCTGGTCGGGTTCCTGCTGGCCGGGCTGCGCGGGGGCTGGCTGCCCTTCCAGCTCGTGGCCGTGCTGCTCGGGATGATGGTGGCGATGGTGCTGGGCACGCTCAACGTGTTCACCGGCCTGCTGTTCCCGACCGAGGTGCGCGCGGTGGGCCTCGGCGTGGTCAACGCGGCCACCATCGCGGCCTTCGGCGGCACCTTCCCGCTGCTCGCCGCGTGGCTGGACTCCCACGGCAACCTCGGGCTGATCCCGTTCTACGTCACGGTCTGCACGGCGGGGCCGGCGCTGGGCCTGCTGACGGCGATGCGGGTGCCCTCGTTCACCGCCGCGCTCCGGGAGGCGGAACCCGGGGTTCAGCGGACACCGGGAACCGCCTGACGGACGTTCACGTCCTGTGGTTGAGTGGTCCGGACCAGACGCCGGACGGGGAGGGCGACGATGGACGGGAACGGGCCGGAGAGCTGGCTGACCGAAGTGGACTTCGAGCAGCCGCCGCAGGTGGACCTGCGGACGGACCGGGCGCACTCCGCGCGGGTCTACGACTACCTGCTCGGCGGGAAGACCAACTTCCCGGCGGACCGCGAGGTCGGCGACCGGGTGCTCGCCGACCTCCCGGAGGCCCGGACCGCCGCGGCCGCCGCGCGCGCGGTGATGCACCGGATGGTGCGCCGACTGGCCGAGGAGCACGGCGTCCGCCAGTTCCTGGACGTCGGCACCGGCATCCCGACCGCGCCGAACCTGCACGAGATCGTCCAGGCGGTCGACCCGTCCTGCCGGGTGGTGTACGTCGACAACGACCCGATCGTGCTGGCCCATTCGCGCGCGCTGCTCAGCAGCACCCCGGAGGGGCGCACCGCCTACGTCGAGGGCGACCTGCGCGAGCCGGAGAAGTTCCTGGCCGACCCGGCGGTGGCCGCCACCCTGGACCTGACCCAGCCGGTCGCGCTGACGCTGATCAACATCGTGCACTTCCTCTCCGACGAGGCCGCGCACCCGCCCGTCCGTAAGCTCGTGGACGCCCTGCCCGCCGGCAGCTTCCTCGCTCTGAGCGCGGGCACGGCCGACAACGCGCCGGAGGCGGCCAAGGCGGGGGCCCGGCGCTACGCGGAGGCCGGGATAGAGGTCCACACGCGGTCGCATGACGAGGTGGAACGTTTCTTCACCGGCCTGGAGCTGGACGAACCCGGCGTGGTCCTGATCAACCAGTGGCACCCCGAACTGGGCGACTCCGCGCAGCGGCTCGACGGTCAGGTCTCGGTGTACGGGGGCGTGGGGCGCAAGCCGTAGCCGGTCCGCCGTCCTGCCCCCCGGGTCGGGTTCCCGGAGGGCAGGCCTGCCGTCAGGGCGCCCGGACGTCGGGCCGCTCGGGGCCGGCCGCCCGGCGGTCATCACGGTGCCCGGCGGTCGTCACGGTGCCATGCTGAGGCCCGCCGCGCCGGCGCCACGGCTGAGCACCACCGTACGGATGTGGTCCAGGGCGCGGGCCCAGTCGGCGCGGCCCGGGTCACGGCGGACGGCCTCGCGCAGGTCGAGCACCCGGTAGGGCGGGCCGAGGTCGGTGATCTGCGGGACGAACTCGGCCCGGCTCACCGTCCAGCGCTGCCCCGGCCCGGCGGGCGGGCTGACGGTGAAGCGGGCGAGCGAGCTCCAGTTGCCGCGCGGGTCCTCGGCGCCGTCGTAGGTGAACATGTGCCCGGCGAGCTGGTCGCCGAGGCCGTAGACCGTCCAGGTGTCGCCGATCTTCTCGTAGGCCTGCGGGATGTGGGCGTGGGTGCCCAGGATCAGGTCCACGTCGGGGCGGCCCGCTCCCTGCCCGGCCGCGGCCAACTCGCGTGCAAGGGTGAGCTGTTGCTCGTTCGGGGTGTCCTGCCACTCGGTGCCCCAGTGGATGCTGACCACCACCAGGTCGGCGCCCTCGGCCCGGGCGGCGCGGGCGTCGGCGAGGATCCGGTCCCGGTCGATCAGGTTGACGGCCCAGGGCTCGCCCTTCGGCAGCGGGATGCCGTTGGTGCCGTAGGTGTAGGCGAGTTGGGCCACCGTTGCGCCGCCCGCCCGCAGCAGCGCGGGCTTCCCGGCCTCCTCGGCGGTGCGGGCGGAGCCGGTGTGGGCGAGGCCGACGGCGTCCATCGCGTCGAGCGTGCGGCGGATGCCGGCCGGGCCGTCGTCCAGGGTGTGGTTGGACGCGGTGTCGCAGGAGGCGTAGCCCGCGTCCCGGAGCGCCTTGGCGACCTGGGGCGGGGACTTGAAGGCCGGGTAGCCGGTGTACGGTCCGCCGTCGGCGCCGTAGACGGTCTCCATGTGGCAGATGGCCAGGTCGGCGCCGCTGATCAGCGGTTTGACGCCGGCCAGCATGGCGGTGAAGTCGTAGCCGGTCCCGCCGGCGTCCTCCTTCGCCTGCTGGATGATCTCGGTGTGCGGCAGGACGTCGCCGGTGGCGACCAGGGTGAACGGCCTCGGGCCGGTGGGGGTTCGGCTCGGAGCCTCGGGCGTGGCTGTCGGGTTCGCGGCGGGCGTCGCGGCAGAGTTCGGCGTCGGTGCCGGGGCGCCGCAGCCGGGGAGGGCGAGCAGCAGGGCGAGGGCCGTGACGGCGGTCCGGCGGCGGGGGAGGGGCACGGTCGTCTCGTCTCACGATCGGAAGGTGTGATCAGTCCTCCGACTATGCGGGCGCACGATCCGTCCGAGCCGCGCCCCACGCCCGCAGGTCACCCGGGGGGCCGCCGGGCCCGCCGATAGTGACCATGCGTCACCCCTTGTGCACCGTCCGCGCGATGTGTTGACATAGCCACGTCAAATCAGAGGGGGCCGCGTTCGGCCTCGCCCGCAGCGCCATAGCGCCGCCCTGCGCCGCCGCGCGCCGCTCCGCCCCCGTACCTCCGTGGACGATCGAAGGGGAAGCCCATGCTGCTCCGCACCTTGGCCGTCGCCGCCACCGCGACCGCCGCACTGGTCGGCACCTCGACCTTCGGCGGCGACTCGCTGCCGACCCCGCCGGACCGGATCGTCATCGACGTCGCGACCGTCAACGGCTCCGGCTGTCCGGCCGGAACCGCCGCCGTCGCCGTCTCGCCGGACAACACCGCCTTCACCGTGACGTACAGCAGCTACCTCGCCCAGGTGGGCGTCGGCTCCAAGCCGACCGACTTCCGGAAGAACTGCCAACTCGACCTGCAGGTCCACGTCCCCCAGGGCTTCACCTACGCCATCGCCTCCGCCGACTACCGCGGCTTCGCCCACCTGGAACAGGGCGCGTACGGCACCGAGCGGGCCAACTACTACTTCCAGGGCGACCCCCGGACCAGCTACCAGAGCCACCGCTTCGACGGCCCGAGGGACGACAACTGGCAGGCCACCGACACCGTCGACGTCGCCGCCCTGGTCTTCGCCCCCTGCGGCGAGGAGCGCAACTTCAACATCAACACCGAACTGCGCGTCTCCGGCGGCAGTTCCGACCAGGCCCACACCACCAGCTTCATGGCGATGGACTCCACCGACGGCAGCATCAACACCACCTACCACCTCGCCTGGAAGCAGTGCCCCTGACCTCCCCGCGACCCGCCCCGGCCCCGACGGAGCCCCGGCCGTCGGGGCCGCGGCGCGCGCGGAACCGGGGCGTGCCGCGAGCGCCGTCCGCCGCGCGCTCCCCGTCCGGGCGCCGGGCACCGGATCATCGGCACCGAGCCGGCTCCACCCGCAGCGGTGCGATCTGTCGGGGTATCTGGCGATACCGCCCCTGAGCTGGGAAGACCCACTGGCAGCCGGTGTCGCGGATCCCCTAGAGTCGGCGCGCCCGTCCCGGTCGGGGCGGTGGCGTACCGGCGCGCTCGGTCGAGCCGCCCGGCGATTCCAGGAGTTGACGATCCGATGGTGTGTGTGGCGTGCGGGGCGCGTCCGGTGGGGACCGACAGCGGACGCTGTTTCGGCTGCGCGGAGGCGGCCCCCGGATGGGCGGCCGCGCTGAGGCCGGCGAACGGCCTCGCCTCGGCGCTCTCCGTCGTGCTGGGCCTGGGCGCCGTGGCGGCGGCAGCGGTGGTCGTACTGGACGTCTGGCTGGACGTGCTCGCGGGACGGCTGCTGGACGGGACGGGCGGCATCGACCCCGATGACCTGGCGGCCCTGGAATCCGCGGCGCACACCCTGAACGCGGTGGCCCTCCCCGTGGGCCCGGCCACCGTGGTGCTGTTCATCGTCTGGTTCCACCGCACCCGCGGGAACGCCGACCTGCTGCTGCCGAACGGGCACCGCCTCGGGCGCGGCTGGACCATCGGCGGCTGGTTCACCCCGGTCGTCTTTCTCTGGTTCCCCTGGCAGCTGATGGTGGACTGCTGGCGGGCCAGCGCGCCGCTGGACGCCGAGGGAAGGCGCAGCACGCCGTCGGAGGGCATCGTCGCGGTGTGGTGGCTGACCTGGATGGGCTCCTTGATCCTCGGTCGGGTCGCCGCCGTCAAGAGCAACCGCTTCGACGTGACGGACTCCATCGACCTCGAGGCCCTGCGCACGGGCCTCCGGCTGGAGGCCGGCGGCTCGGCGCTGCGGCTCGTCGCCGCGATCGCCGCGATCCTGGTGGTGACCCGGCTGACCGCCATGCAGCGGGAGCGCCGGGCCGACATCAACCCGCTCGCGGCCAGGGCCGCCCTGGAGGCCCGCGTCCAGGCCGTGACGGCGCCGCCCTCGGCCTGACGGACCGCGATGCCGCGCCGTCTCGCGTGGTGGCCCCCGGTGCTCGAGTGAGCCTGACGTTCCGTCAGTGCTGCTGCCTTTAGGTCACGTTGGAGGTGGACGTCGAGGAGGGTGGACGTGCGGCCGAGCGGCCTCGCCGCTCTGCTCCTTGACTGCGGCCAGGTAGGCGAAGCAGGCCACTGGAGCGCCTCCCCGGCGAGGGCGGCCGGGCCGGTCGCGCGGGGGCGGTAGGAGCGCAGTTCTTGGCAATGGTGATGCCGTCCCCGTCGCCCGGGCGCAGGTCGAGAACGGCGACGGAACGCGCGGACCGGGCGGGGGCGGCCGCATCCGACAGGGCCGAACGGACTGCTCCGGCCCCCACCGGCCCGCTCCGGCGTTTCCGGGCCCCCGCAGCGGATAGCCGCCCTGGGGGAGCGGAGCCCGTCCGGGGCTCCCCCCGACCTGGAGGAGACGCCATGACGAGGACTGCGGCAGCGCTCTTCGACGTCGACGGGACCCTGCTCGACACCACGTACTTCCACACGCTCGCCTGGTGGGAGGCGCTGCGGCAGTACGGACGGACCGTGCCGTCCGCCCGGGTCCACCGGGCCGTCGGCATGGGCGCCGACCAGCTGCTCGACCACGTGCTCGGTGAGGACCGCGACCACGGCGACGCGATCACGGCGGCCCACGACGCCCTCTACGCCCGCCACTGGCCGGCGATCACGCCGCTGCCCGGAGCAGCACGCCTCCTGCGCGCCTGCGCCGGGCGGGGCTGGAAGGTGGTGCTCGCCAGCTCCGCCTCCGAACGGGAGATCACGGTGCTGCGCCGTGCGCTCGACGCCGACGACGTCATCGCGGCCGCCACGGTCAGTGACGACGTCGACGCGACCAAACCTGCGCCGGACCTGGTCGAGGCCGCTCTGCACCGCGCGGAGACGGAGCCCGAGCACGCCGTGTTCGTCGGTGACACCGTCTGGGACGTCACCGCCGCCGACCGGGCCGGTGTTCCGTGCATCGCGGTCGAGAGCGGGGGCTTCTCCGCCCTGGAACTCCTCGGCGCCGGCGCGGCCGAGGTCCACCCTCACACCGCCGAACTGCTGGCCGGCCTCGACGAGAGCCTGCTTGCGCAACCCCCGGTCGACCGGTAGGCGTCCGGTGCTTCGCGATCCACCGCCCGCTCCCGGAGCCGTCTCCGGGAGCGGGCGGTGGCTCAGCCCAGCCGGTCGCTCAGCCCAGCTGCTCGCTCAGTTCAGCCGGGGCAGTACCTGCTCGCGGTAGAAGTCGAAGAATCCTTCCTGTTCCTGGCCGATCTGGCCGACGTACACCTCATCGCAGCCGGCGTCGCGGTAGCCGAGCAGCCGGTCGGCGTGCTCCTGCGGGTCGTCGCCACAGGTCACGGCAGAGGCGACCATCTGCTCGGTGACCAGTTCGGTGGCCTGCTCGAAGTGGCGTGGGGTGGGCAGGACCTGGGCCAGTTCGCCGGGCAGCAGTTCGCTGGGCCAGAGCCGGTGGACGGTCTTCACCGCCTGCTCGCGCTCCCTCGACCAGCACACCTTGACGCCGCCGAGAACGGGACCGCCGCCGCCCGCGGCCCGGTAGCGGCCGATCAGTTCCTCGTCCGGGGTCATGGTGACGAGTCCGTCGGCGAACCCGGCGGCCCGCTCGGCGGCCTTGGGGCCGAACGCCGAGGCGTACACGGGCAGCCGGCCGTCCTTGGGTGGGGTGTAGAGCTGGGCGTTCTCGACGGTGTAGTGGGTGCCCTGGTGGCTGACGACCCCTCCGGCGAACAGTTCTCGCATCACCGTGACGGCCTCCTCCAGCATCTGGGCCCGCACGTCGAACGGCGGCCACCGGTCGCCCAGTACGTGCTCGTTGAGCGCCTCGCCGGTGCCGACGCCGAGCCGTAGGCCGCCCTCCAGTTGCACGTCCGCGGTAGCGGCCGCCTGGGCGACGATCGCGGGGTGGATCCGGACGGTCGGGCAGGTCACCAGCGTCGTCACGGGGAGCCGGGTGACCTGCGAGAGCGCGCCGATCACGCCCCAGACGAAGGGGCTGCTGCCCTGGGCGTCGTTCCAGGGGTGGTAGTGGTCGGAGATGGCGAGGCGGGTGAATCCGGCCTCTTCGGCCAGTCTGGCCTGGTCGACCAGTTGGGCGGGGGTGAACTCCTCGCAGGACAGGAAGTATCCGAACGCGGTCATAACAGCCTCGGCTCCTCAGTGGGTTCCTCGGGTCGTCCTCAGCGGAGCGGCTATCCGGGCGTGGCGCCGGGAAACCTCCGCAGGCGACCACCCTGGCCGCAGCCGCAGCCGCAGCCGCAGCCGCAGCCGCAGCCGCAGCCGCAGCCGCAGCCGCAGCCGCAGCCGCAAACGCAGCCACCCACCCACCGCGGCGCCCGGCCGGGGAACCGGTCGCCGCGGTGGGTGGCGCTGGCCGTCCCGGTGGTCGTTCCGGAGCCGGGACGTACGGTGCGGCTGCCCCGGATCGAGGGCGGTAATCCTCCCGGCGGCGGATCCGGGCGGAATCCACCGTCGGCCCGGATC
Source organism: Kitasatospora sp. NPDC029367 (assembly GCF_055569135.1). Taxonomy (NCBI): domain Bacteria; kingdom Bacillati; phylum Actinomycetota; class Actinomycetes; order Kitasatosporales; family Streptomycetaceae; genus Kitasatospora; species Kitasatospora sp. NPDC029367. Next base: position 4,743 of record NZ_JBVHYH010000118.1, on the reverse strand, counting down.
CGCCGCCGGCCCGCGTTTGGCTCCGCCCTGCCGGGGGACACGCCGGACTCCCGGGGGGAGCCGATGACGAGGAGCCCTGTGATGTCGAACGACGCGATCGTCCTGCTGCGGGAGGACCACAAGGAGGTCCGCGGTCTGTTCCGCGAGTACCGGGGGCTGGCCCAGGACGGCGACGGTCCGGCGCGGGCCAGGACGGTCCAGCAGATCATCGAGGCGCTGACCGTCCACACCTACCTGGAGGACGAACTGGTCTACCCCAGGATCCGCCAGGAGGTGGCCGGCCTCGCCGAGGAGATGGACCGGGCCAAGGAGGAGCACCACGTGGCCGACCTGCTCTGCGAGGAGCTGAGCCGGATGTCGCCCGGCGACGAGGGCTACGACGCCAAGACCGCCGTCCTGATCGACGCCGTCGAACGCCACATCGCGCAGGAGGAGGCCGACTGGTTCCCGAAGGTGCGGGCCACCCTGGGCCGCAAGGAACTGCGTGAGCTGGGGGAGCGGATGCAGGCCGTACGCGAGACCGCGCCGCGCCATCCGACCGGCGGTGGTGTGCTGCACCGCATCGCGGACGCCCTGGAGGGCTGAACCGCGCACCCCGACGAAGACCTGCTGGACCACCTCGGCCCCGGCGTCCGGGTGACAGCCGCCGCCCAGGGGCGCGCCGTACGGCCGCCGGTATCCGCCCGGGCTATGTCTGTCGGACGAACGGGACGGACGCGGACGAGCGGGACGGTCGGAGGGCGGCGGGCACATGGCGCGGTCGAGGAGCAGGGCCCGGACGCAGCGGCGGGCGGGGCGGGTCGCGGAGTCGGCCGCGGCGGCACTCGACCGGCGCCTGCCGCTGTTCGACGGGGCCAAGGGGCTGGTCCGCAAGATCTTCCCCGACCACTGGTCCTTCCTGCTGGGCGAACTGGCGCTCTACAGCTTCGTCGTGCTGCTGCTCACCGGGGTGTACCTCACGCTGTTCTTCAAGCCCTCGATGGCGGAGGAGGTCTACCACGGGACCTACGCCCCCTTGAACGGTGTGCGGGTGAGCGCGGCCTACTCCTCCACCCTGGCGATCAGCTTCGACGTCCGCGGCGGACTGCTGATCCGGCAGATCCACCACTGGGGCGCGCTGCTGTTCACCACCGCCATCGGTGTCCACCTGCTGCGGGTGTTCTTCACCGGGGCGTTCCGCCGCCCCCGGGAGCTGAACTGGATGGTGGGCCTGACGCTGTTCCAGGTGGGACTGATCGAGGGGTTCGCCGGCTATTCGCTGCCCGACGACCTGCTCTCCGGCACCGGGCTGCGCACCGCGCAGGGCTTCATCCTCTCGGTGCCGCTGGTCGGCAGCTACCTGAGCTACTTCCTGTGGGGCGGCGACCTCCCCGGGCAGGACATCGTGCCGCGGCTCTACAGCGCGCACATCCTGCTGCTGCCCGGTCTGCTGGTCGCCCTGGTCACGGCCCACCTGATCCTGGTCTTCCACCTGACCCACACCCAGTGGGCGGGGCCGGGGCGCACCAACCGGAACGTCGTCGGCAAGCCGCTGTTCCCCGGGTTCACCGTCCAGACGGTCGGGCTGCTGGCGATGGTCTTCGGCGTGCTGGCGCTCTCCGCCGCCCTCGCGCAGATCAACCCGATCTGGCTGTACGGGCCGTACCGTCCGGACCAGGCGTCCACGGACGCCCAGCCGGACTGGTACATGGGCTTCATCGAGGGGGCACTGCGGCTGATGCCGGGTGCGGAGACCGGCCTGTGGGGCCACACGGTGTCCTGGAACCCGCTGGTGCCCGCCGTGCTGTTCCCCTTGCTGTTCTTCTCGTGCCTCTACGCGTACCCCTTCCTGGAGCGGTGGGTGACGGGCGAGCGGGGTGAGCAGCACCTGTGCGACCGGCCCCGCAACCGTCCCACCCGCACCGGGCTCGGGGTCGCGGGCTTCGTGTTCTACGTGGTGCTGCTGGTGGCGGGCGGTCAGGACGTGGTGGCGCGCGCGCTCGACGTGCCGGTGGAGGGCCTGAACTGGGTGCTGAGGGTGGCGCTGTTCGCGGGCCCGGTCGCCGCCTTCTGGCTCGCCAAGCGCCTGGCGCTCGCACTGCAGGCCCGCGACCGGGACCAACTGACCCGGGGCCGGGAGACGGGGTACGTGCGTGAGGCGATCGAGGGCGCGTTCCACGCCGGACGCGAACCCCTGCCCAGCGGGCGCCGCTACACCTTGACCGTGCGCAACATGCCGCGTCCGCTGCCCCCGCCCGGGCGCGGGGCGTCCAGGCGGGAGCGGCTGCGCCGTCGGTTGAGCGCCTGGTTCTACCGCGACCGGGTCGAGCTGCCGCCCGAGGAGGGGACGGCGGAAGGGGCCCCGGCGCCCGACCGGGCCGGCGTTCCCGGCGGGTGACCCCGCTCAGTCGTCCCGGCCGGCGTACTGGAACATCGCGCCCACCACCCCGGCGGCCGTCACCCCGGCGCCCACCAGCACGAGCCACAGCGCGTACACCACCCCGGTCCCGAACAGGGCGAGACCGGCGGCGGTGAGCGCGGGGTAGTAGCTGCGCGGGGCGAAGAACTCCAGCGGTCCCGCGCCGGAGACGATCTCCGCGTCCGTACGGTCCTGCGGGCGCCGGCCCCGGCGGACGTGCTGGGTCCAGAAGAAGAACGCGACCAGGGCCGACATCAGGCAGGCGACGACGAGCGCGGCCTTCCCGGCGGGCTCGTGCGCGAACCAGCCGTACACCCCGGCGGCCGCGGCGAAGAACGCGGCGACCCCGGCGAACAGGTAGGACTCGGCCTTCACCGGGCGCCCTCCCCGGCCTCGACGGCCTGCCGGGAGTGCTCCGGATGGTGGAGGTCGAAGGCCGGCCCCTCGGACCGGATCCTCGGCAGGGTGTGGAAGTTGTGGCGCGGCGGCGGGCAGGACGTCGCCCACTCCAGGGAGCGGCCGTACCCCCACGGGTCGTCCTCGGTGACCCTCGGCGCGTGCCGGGCGGTGTACCAGACGTTGTAGAGGAACGGCAGGGTGGAGGCGCCGAGCAGGAAGGCGCCGATCGAGGAGACGGTGTTGAGGGTGGTGAAGCCGTCCGACGCGAGGTAGTCGGCGTACCGGCGGGGCATGCCCTGGGCGCCGAGCCAGTGCTGGACCAGGAAGGTGGCCTGGAAGGCGGGCAGGAGCAGCCAGAAGTGGATCCGCCCCAGGCGTTCGTCGAGCATCCTGCCGGTGATCTTGGGCCACCAGAAGTAGAAGCCGGCGAAGGTCGCGAACACGACCGTCCCGAACAGCACGTAGTGCAGGTGGGCGACGACGAAGTAGCTGTCGGTCACGTGGAAGTCGATGGGCGGCGCGGCCAGCAGCACCCCGGTCAGACCGCCGAGCAGGAAGGTCACCAGGAAGCCCAGGGAGAACAGCATCGGCGCCTCGAAGGACAGTGAGCCGTTCCACAGGGTGCCGACCCAGTTGAAGAACTTCACCCCGGTCGGCACGGCGATCAGCAGCGAGGCGAGCGAGAAGAACGGCAGCAGCACCTGGCCGGTGGCGAACATGTGGTGCGCCCAGACCACCGCGGACAGCGCGGTGATCGCGATGGTGGCGCCGATCAGGCCGTAGTAGCCGAAGACCGGTTTGCGGCTGAACACGGGCAGGATCTCCGAGACGATGCCGAAGAACGGCAGCGCCACGATGTAGACCTCGGGGTGGCCGAAGAACCAGAACAGGTGCTGCCACAGCAGCGCGCCGCCGTTGGCCGGGTCGAAGACGTGGGCGCCGAACTTGCGGTCCGCCTCCAGGCAGAGCAGCGCGGCGGTCAGGACCGGGAAGGCGAACAGGGCCAGGATCGAGGTGAACAGCACGTTCCAGGTGAAGACGGGCATCCGGAACAGCGTCATCCCCGGCGCCCGCAGGCAGGTGATGGTGGTGATGAAGTTGACCGCGCCCAGGATCGTGCTCAGTCCGGCCACCGCCAGGCCCATCGTCCACAGGTCGGCGCCGGTGCCCGGGCTGTGGACGGGGCCGTTCAGCGGCGCGTAGGCGAACCAGCCGAACGAGGCGGCGCCGCTGCTGGTCAGGAAGCCGCTGACGACCATCAGTCCGCCCAGCAGGAACACCCAGTAGGTGAAGGCGTTCAGTCGGGGGAAGGCGACGTCCGGTGAGCCGATCTGCAGGGGCATCACGGCGTTGGCGAACCCGGCGAAGGTCGGCGTCGCGAAGAGCAGCATCATGATCGTGCCGTGGATGGTGAACAGCTCGTTGTACTGCTGGTTGCTCATCAACTGCAGCCCCGGCCGCGCCAGTTCCGCGCGCATCAGCAGCGCGAGCAGTCCGGCGAACAGGAAGAACCCGAACGACGTGACCAGGTACATGTTCCCGATCACCTTGTGATCGGTGGTGCTCAACCACCCCAGCACCGCCTGTCCGCGCCGCACCCGCCTCGCGGTGGCGGTTCCTTCCGATGATCTGATGGTGTCCGTCATTCCCTGTCTCCTCGGGCGGGAGCCTGTCGCACCGACCTGGTCATGCAAGCACCCGTCGCCCGCCCCGCCCGGCTGACCCGCCCGAAACGGCCGGCGCCCGCCCTGGTCGGTGCACGAGCTCCGCCTCCCCGGGCTCCCCAGCCGTGCGGCGCGCCCGCCGTCAGAGCCTCACCGGTCCACGCCGCCCATCACCGGGTCGATGCTCGCCACCGCGACGATCACGTCGGCGACCTGGCCGCCCTCGCACATCGCCGCCATCGTCTGCAGATTGGTGAACGACGGGTCCCGGAAGTGCACCCG
>NZ_JBVHYH010000117.1:0-16964 GCF_055569135.1 Kitasatospora sp. NPDC029367 | reverse complement strand
TGGGCTCACCTGGCCATGGGCTCACCGGGCCATGGGCTCACCTGGCCATGGGCTCACCTGGCCATGGGCTCACCTGGCCATGGGCTCACCTGGCCATGGGCTCACCTGGCCATGGGCTCACCTGGCCATGGGCTCACCTGGCCGGGCGCCTTTGCCCGTGTCGGCCCCGGGCCGGGTCGGGTGGCTGCTGAGCCCCGCAGCCGCCCGGGCCCGCGCCCGGTGCGTTCCTCGTGTCTCCTGTCCTCCTCGCGTCTCAGCTCGGCGACAGCGGTTGCCACAGGCAGCCGCAGTCCGGGTGTCCTCGGAGCCGTAGGCGGCGGGGCATGCCGTCGCCCGCGGAGATCTCGCACCAGCCGTCGACGCTCGGCGGTCGGCCGCCGTCCAGGTACACCTGGACGTGCAGCGCCGCCAAACCGGCGACGGCCGTGGCCAGGGCCGTGTCGCAGGCCGGGGTGCGGGCCCGGCCCGGGCCGTCGTCCGCCAGCTGGGCGAGGACCCGCGGCCAGGCGGCGTCCTCGTCCTCCCGGCGCAGCACCAGGCAGTGCCCGCAGGCCGAGCGCCCCGGGATCACCAGCGGTCCGACGATGCCGAACTCCTCGACCACGCCCACGTACAGGTGCGGCACCCCGGCCCGGAGCAGCAGCCGGGCCTCGTATGTTCCGCCCGCGAAGGCGGCGCTGCCGTCCCGGGGTGCGAGGACCACGAAGTCGGGCGGCGGGTCGTCGCTCTTCCGCCGGGGTACCGGGGCCAGTGGGCGGCCGGTGGCGCGTTGCACCGCCTCCCGGGCGACCGTCGAGCGCAGCCGCCCGATGTCCGAGGGCGGCAGCCCGGCGGGGGAGCAGTCGTCGGGCCGGACCCGGCCGGTGTCGGCCACCGTGACGGTGCCGGCGCCGCCGGCGGCGAGCACGGCCGCCACGGCCGCGCCGACCCGGCCCGCGCCGCGGACCTCGATCCTGGCCCTGGCGCGCCGGACCAGGACGGCCGGTGCGGCGCCCGGTCCGGAGTGGACCAGGGAGAGCGAGGCGAGGTCGGGCGCGAGGACGTCCTGGTGGGGCCGGGGGAAGTGCGACAGTGCCCGGCCGGTCGCCTCCGCGTCGTCCAGCAGCCCCGTCTCCTCCAGTTCGCTCAGCAGGGTGTCGGTGGGCTCGCGGCCGAGCCCGATCCGTTCGCCGGCGGAGAGGAGCTCGGGTCGTTCGCGCGTCCCGTCGAGCAGGTCGAGGAACTCGCACAGCGTCTTGTCGGCGTTGCCGAGCACCCCGGCGAACCGGGTGACGGTGCCGAACTGCAGGGTCTCGGAGTCCCGCCAGCTGCGGGACAGCGCGGGCTTGAGCATGAGGCGCACGGTGGTCTCCCTTCCGATCGTTTCCGGACGGCTGACCGCAGCATGCCCCATGGCGGCGGGGGCGTGCGGAAAGTTATCCACAGGTCCGGGCGCATGATCACACCATCTGTTCGGGAGCCCTGTGGATAACTGCCCATCCTTCCGGGCGTCGGTTTCCGGACACCCTCCGGCAGCCTTTCGTTCCCGATCGCTCCATGAAAGATTTCGGCCACGGCACCGGACTTCTGTCAGTGGTACCGGGTAACGTCGTGTGCCATGGCAGCCGAGCGGGACTCCCATCCACCGGCGTCGCGTCGGCGTGCCCGTGCAGCGTCCGGGTCCCAGATGGCGGCGCCGAGTACGCGCGGGCGCCCGGACGAGAAGCAGCGCGAGAAGCCGCACGACAAGCAGCAGGCGAGGCCGCAGTACCCGCCCGCCGGGGCGGTGCCCCCGGAGGCGCACGACCGCAGCCGGGTCGAGGTGCGGCGCAGCGCCCGGCGCAGCCGTACGGTCTCCGCCTACCGCGAGGGTGACCGCACCGTCGTGCTGATCCCGGCCCGGATGTCGCACGCCGAGGAGCAGCGCTGGGTCGCGCAGATGCTGGAGAAGCTCGCGGCCCAGGAGCGTCGGCGGATCCTCGGGGACGACGCCCTGATGTCACGGGCCCGGGAGCTGTCGGCGGCCTACCTGGCCGGCCGGGCCCAGCCGGTGCAGGTCCGCTGGGTGACCAACCAGAACTCGCGCTGGGGCTCCTGCACCCCCAGCGAGGGGACGATCCGGCTGTCGCACCGGCTGCAGGGCATGCCGGAGTACGTGCTGGACTACGTGCTGCTGCACGAGTTGGCACACCTGCTGGTGCCGGACCACGGTCCGGCGTTCTGGGCGCTGCTGGAGGCCTATCCGCGGACGGAGCGGGCCCGCGGCTACCTGGAGGGCGTGGTGTCGGCGGCCCGGCTGCCGCACATCCCGGGGGCCCGGCACGGTGCGCCGGGGTCGGTGCCGGGATCGGAGCCGGATCCGGGGGCTTCCTGCGGGTGAGGATGGACATGAAGAGGGGGGGGGGGGGGGGGGGGGGGAGGGGCCCCCCCCCCCCCCCCCCCCCCCCCCCCCCTCTCCATGTCGCACTTCGGTCGGTCGGTCAGGCGGTGAGCCTCCGGGCCCGGGCGACGAGGTCGCGCACCGAGTGGTCGGTCAGCTCCGGCAGGCGGTCGTAGTCGAACCAGCGCAGGTCCAGCGACTCCTCGCTGATCAGCGCCTGCGCCCCGGCCGGGGCCAGCGCGATGTACTGGACGTCCAGGTGGGTGTTCTCCGGCCGGTCCTTGCCGGTGCAGCGGACCTGGTGGCGGTCCAGCTTGGCGGGGACGGGCACGCCGTCCTGCCGCAGCAGGGTGAGGTCGGGGATGCCGGACTCCTCGACCGCCTCGCGCAGGGCCGCGGAGGCGAGGTCGGCGTCGCCGGGCTCGCAGTGCCCGCCCATCTGCAGCCAGATGCCGACCTTGGGGTGCAGGGTGAGCAGCACCCGCCCGGCGGCGGGGTCGACGACCGCCGCGCTCGCGGTGATGTGGGCGGGCAGGCAGGACCGGTAGAGGCCCTCGGGCTGCTCGGTGAGGTGCGCGAGGTAGTCGAGGCGCAGCTGTTCCTGGTCCTGGTCGGCGGGCCGCCAGTCGGTCAGGGTGCGGACGGCGTCCGCGTGGAGAGTGGACGGGGACGTGGACGTCCCGGTGGCCGTCATGCGGTGGGCTCGCCCTTGCCGTCGGTGCCGTCCTGGTCGCCCTTCGGGGCGTCGCCGTTCGGGGTGTCACCCTTCGGGGCGTCACCCTTGGGCGGGTCGTTCTTGGTGAGGTCGGGCTTGCCGGCCGCCGCCTCGCCGAGCAGCTTGTCGAGGGCGTCGAAGTCGAAGCCGCCCTCCAGGTCCCCGCTGCCGCGGTGCACGAAGGCGTCCGGGTCGTCCAGGTCGGCGGCGGTGGGCAGCATGTCGGGGTGCTCCCAGAGCGCGTCGCGGCCCTCGATGCCGCGGGCGTCGGCGAGCAGCGCCCAGAGCCGGGCGGCGTCGCGCAGGCGGCGGGGGCGCAGTTCCAGGCCGACCAGGGTGGCGAAGGTCTGCTCGGCGGGTCCGCCGGCGGCGCGGCGGCGGCGGACGGTCTCGCGCAGCGCGCCGGCCTGCGGCAGGTGGGGCTCGGCGGCGGCGTGCACGACGGCGTCGACCCAGCCCTCGACCAGGGCGAGCGCGGTCTCCAGGCGGGCGAGCGCGGCCTTCTGCGCGGGGGTGTCCTCGGGCTGGAGGAGGCCGCCGGCCAGTGCCTCCTGGAGGGCCTCCGGGTTGCTCGGGTCGAGCTGGCCGACGAGTTCCTCCATGCGGGAGGTGTCGACCTTGATGCCGCGCGCGTAGGCCTCGACGGCGCCCAGCAGGTGGGCCCGCAGCCACGGGACGTGGGCGAAGAGGCGCTGGTGGGCGGCCTCGCGCAGGGCGAGGTAGAGCCGGACCTCGTCGGCGGGCACGTTCAGGCCCTCGCCGAACTCGGCGACGTTCTGCGGGAGCAGGGCGGCCTTGCCGGCCGGGGCGAGCGGCAGGCCGACGTCGGTGGAGCCGACGACCTCGCCGGCCAGGGCGCCGAGCGCCTGGCCGATCTGGGTGCCGAACATGGCGCCGCCCATGGACCGCATCATGCCCATCAGCGGGCCGGCCATGGCCTGCATCTCCTCGGGCAGGACGCCGCCCATGGCGTTGCCGACCTGCTCGGCGACCGGGTCGACGAGGTCCTTCCAGACCGGGAGGGTGGCTTCGATCCACTCGGCGCGGCTCCAGGCGACGGCGGTGCCGGCGCCGGAGGGGAACTCGGTGACGCCGTCGAGCCACAGGTCGGCCAGGCGCACGGCCTCGACGACGGCGGAGCGTTCGGCGTCGCCGACCGAGCGGTCCTTGCTCTTGCCCTCGGCGGGTTCGGCGACGACGCTCTGCCGGGCGATGTTCTGGGCGAGTTCCCAGTTCACCGGGCCGCCCTCGAAGGAGAGCATCTGGCCGAGCTGCTGGAAGGCGGCACCGAGGTCGCCGGGGTTCAGGCCGCCGAACATGGCGGCGAAGGGGTTGTCGGCTCCGGCGCCGCCGGGGCCGCCCGGTGTGCCGGGCAGGCCGAACATCGCGCCGAAGGGGTTGCCGGTCCCGAAGCCGAACGGCTGGGCGCCGCCGGTGCCTTCCTGGCTTTGCTCCTTCTTCTGCGCGTCGTCGGGCTTGGCCTTGCCGTCCTCGGGCTCCTCGGGGGGAACGCCGAATCCGAAGGGAAGGTCGCTCACGGGGTCCTCGATCCGGTCGGCCGTCATACGGGTGTGGCGGGCAGTGCGGTCCGCCCGGGTCTCCGGTGGAGCGGGGGACTCGTGGGCGGTTCCCGAGGGCCAGGCCCGCGCCGGGTGCACCGCCGGGCCTTCGCCTCGGGCAGGATGGACGTACGTGACACACGTCCGTACGCACATAAGCTAACCGTGGAGGATGGCCGGTGAGTTCCCCGCCTTCGGACGTTCGCTCTGGGCTGACCGCTGGAGAGGACGATCCGGACGCCACGGCGTCGCCGCCTCCAGCCTACGGCGGGAGGCCGTTGACCGTGGCCGTGACCGGTGCGGCGGGGGTGCTGGGCGAGCGGGTCGCCGCCCGGCTGGTGGCCTCCCCGCACGTGCGCAGGGTGCTGGCGGTGGACGACCGGCGCGGTGAGGTCCCGGGCGTGCAGTGGCGGGTCCTGGACGTGCGGGACCCGGCGGTGGCCGAGCGGCTGGCCGGGGTCGACGTGGTGGTGCACCTGGCGATGGACTTCGGCATGGAGTCCGATCCGCGGGCCCGCAGCGCCTACAACGTGCGCGGCGCCCAGACGGTGCTGACCGCGGCGGCGGCCGCCGGGGTGCACCGGGTGGTGCTGTGCACCTCCGCGATGGTCTACGGCGCGCTGGCCGACAACGAGGTGCCGCTGGCCGAGGACTCGGAGCTGCGGGCGACCGAGGAGGCCTCGCTGGTCGGGGACCTGCTGGAGATCGAGCGGCTGGCCCGGCGGGCGCCGCGCGCCCACCCGGGGCTGCAGGTGACGGTGCTGCGCCCGGCCGTGGTGGTGGGCCCCGGCGTGGACACCGTGCTGACCCGGCACTTCGAGGCGCCCCGGCTGCTGGTGGTGGCCGGTTCGCGCCCGTGCTGGCAGTTCTGCCACGTCGACGACCTGGCGGCGGCGCTGGAGTACGCGGCGCTGGGCCTGGTGGAGGGCGAGGTGACGGTCGGCTGCGACGGCTGGCTGGAGCAGGAGGACGTGGAGCGGCTGTCCGGGATCCGGCGGATGGAGCTGCCCGCCGCGCTGGCGCTCGGCACCGCGGCGCGGCTGCACCGGCTGGGGCTGACCCCGGCGCCGGCGGGCGACCTGGCGTACACGATGTACCCGTGGGTGGTGTCCGGGAGCAGGCTGCACGAGGCGGGCTGGCGCCCGGAGTTCACCAATGAGCAGGTGCTGGCCGAGTTGCTGGCGCAGGTGTCGGGCAAGCACGCGGTGGCGGGCCGCCGGCTGGGCGGCAAGGAGGCCGCGACCAGTCTGGGGGCGGCCGGGGCGACGGTGGCGCTGGTTGGTACGGCGGCGCTGGTGCGCCGGGCCCGCAAGCGTCGCCGCTTCTGAGCCGCTGCCGCTGAGCCGATGCTGCCGGGGCGCTTTCCGAAGACGCTTCTCGAAGGCGCCCCGCCCGAAGGCGGCGCCCGGCGGGCGCCGGTTCTCACGATGCGAAATTTCGGAATCGTGATGCGGAAGCCCCTTGCCCCGATCGGCCCCCGATGAGGAATCATGGGGTCATGTCCGAGAACCACGACCCCATCCGCCTGCTCGCCATCCGCGACACCCCGCTCTCGCTGGACGAGGTGTACGAGGCGGTCGGCGACGACGCGGCCGGCGGCACCACCGTCTTCGTCGGGACGGTCCGGGACCACGACGGCGGCAAGTCGGTCGCCGCGCTGGAGTACAGCTGCCACCCCACCGCCGAGGCGGAGATGCGCCGGATCGCCGAGAAGGTCGTCGCCGACTTCCCGGTACGGGCGCTCGCCGCGGTGCACCGGGTGGGCCGGCTGGAGATCACCGACAAGGCCGTGATCGTCGCCGTCTCCTGCGCCCACCGCGGTGAGGCCTTCGCGGCCGCCCGCCGGCTGATCGACGACCTCAAGCACGAGGTGCCGATCTGGAAGCACCAGGTCTTCTCCGACGGCGAGGAGGAGTGGGTCGGCGCCGGGGGCTGCTGACCGGGCTCCCGTTCCCGGGGTGATCCGGCGGGCCCAGCCGCCCGACCGCGCGGGTGCGGTGCAACCGCCCGCACACGGCGCACGTCCTTCGGGGCAGGCGCGCCGCGGCCTCACCCGAACGGGTCCGGCCGGGGGCGCCGGATACTCCCTGGAAGTGAGCCGATCGGCCGTCCCGTAACCCGGATGGCGCCGGCCGCGTTGTCCGCCGGGGTGGTTAATCTGCTCATAGACCCGAGGAGCTGGGAGTACTGACATGGGTGCGCTCGCCTGGCTGATCATTCCGGTTGTCGCCGTCCTGGTCGCGGCCGCCTGGGCGGGGTGGGCCCAGCGGGCCCCGAAGGCCACCGGCGATCCGGCCTCGCTCGCCGAGCACCGGCGCTTCATGGCCGCGATGGAGCGGACGACCGCGGGCTCGGCCGCTCCTGGGGAGCGCTCCGGCCGGTAGCCCGGCGGGCGCCGCGTCACGGGCGTCCCGTACTGTCGAGGCATGCCACGCCGCTCCGCGACGATGCTCGCTGCCACCCTGCTGCTCATAGCGCTGCTCTGCGTCTCGGTGCTGATGAAGGTGCCGTACACGGAGATGAGCCCGGGCCCGACGTACAACACGCTCGGCGAGCAGGGGGGCAAGCCGGTGATCACCATCACCGGCCACGACTCGTACCGGACGAGCGGTCACCTCAACATGACCACCGTCCAGGTCACCGGGGCCAAGTACGAGCCCAGCCTGGTCAACGCGGTGATCGGCTGGATGCGCGACGACGTGCTGGTGGTGCCGCACGACAACGTCTACCCCAAGGGGCAGTCGGACGCCGACGCCAAGAAGCAGAACGCCGAGGAGTTCGCCTCCTCCGAGGACAGCGCCCGCACCGCCGCGCTCAAGCAGCTGGGCGTCCCGGTCGGCAACGAGCTGATCGTGAAGTCGGTCACCGCGGGGGCCCCGGCCGAGGGCCGGCTGCACGCGGGCGACCAGATCGTCGCGGTGGACGGCACCGCCGTCGGCTCGGTGGACCAGGTGGTCGCCGCCGTCACCAAGCACAAGCCCGGCGAGTCGGTGGTCTTCACCGTGGTGCCGCGGGCCAAGGACACCTCCGGCAACGGCTCCGCCACCCCGGGGACGAAGACCGACGTCACCGTGCCGACCGTCCGGGCCAAGGACCTCGACCCGAAGGCGCCGGCCGAGCGGGCCGAGCTCGCCGTGGTCGGCATCGGCACCGGGATCCGGCACACCTACCCGTTCCAGATCGACATCGGCCTGCAGGACGTCGGCGGCCCGAGCGCCGGGCTGATGTTCTCGCTCGGCATCGTCGACAAGCTCACCCCGGGCGGCGACCTCACCGGCGGCAAGTTCGTCGCGGGCACCGGCACCATCGACGACGACGGCAAGGTCGGCCCGATCGGCGGGATATCGATGAAGCTGATCGCCGCCCGGGACGCCGGGGCCGAGTACTTCTTCACCCCGGCCTCGAACTGCGCCGAGGCCACCAAGAACGTGCCGTCCGGGCTGACCCTGATCAAGACGGACACCCTGGACGGCGCGCTCAAGTCGCTGGAGCAGATCCGCTCCGGGCAGGCCTCCGCGCTGCCGTCCTGCCCCCGCTAGGCGGGCCCTGGGCGGGCCTTGGGCGAGCCCTCGGCCGGGCGGGGGCGGGAGCGGCGGTCAGGAGAAGGTCGCCAGCAGCGCGTCGGTCAGGCCGGGGACCAGGTCCGGGCCGGTCAGCACCTCGCGGGCGACGTCCTTGGAACGCAGCCGCAGGGCGATCTCCTTCTTGCCGTCGCGCAGCACCGCGGCGGTGATCCGCACCTCCTCGCGCTTGGGGTGGTTGGCCACCCACTCGGCGAGCTGGGCGTCGCTGGCACCGCGCGGGCGGGACTGCTCGGCGCCCGGCGGCAGCATCAGCCGCTCGACCACCAGGGCGCAGCCGGCCACCGCGTCGGGCCAGGCGATGGTGCCGAGGAACTTGTCGAGCTCCATGCCGGCCGGCAGCTCGTCCTGCTCGACCGGGGTGAGGCCGGGCTCGTCGCTGTCGGCGAGGCCGAGCTGCTTGGCGATGCGCGGGTCGGCCTTGCGCAGGGCGGCGCTGTCCACCAGGGCGAACAGCCGGGCCGGGAGGTCCCAGCCGAGGGTGGCGGCGTACTCGTCGATCTCCAGCGCGGCCCGGGTGAGGGGGGTGGCGGCGGGGAGCTTGGAGACGTCGTCGGGGGAGTTGTTCAGATCAGGCGCGTCGGACATGACTCAATCCTCACACGCCGGGCGGCGCCCGCTCGCCGGGGCGGCTCCGGGGGCCCGGGGCGGGGGTGTTCGGGCGGGGCGGCGGGGCGTTGCGGGGGAACGGCGTCGTAACCGTCTGCTAACGGTGGGAACTCGGTCGAGGACTGGTTAAGTTGCTCTGACGACCGACCGATTCCAGACGACACAGCTGAGGTGCCACCGTGGTATTCCAGATGCCGGAACGCTCAGGGCCGGGTTTCCGGCGGAGGGTGGGCCCGCCCTCCCGGCGGGCGAGGGTGGCCCTGCTGACCCTGGGCGTACTCGCGGTGCTGTTCCTGCTGTTCGTCATGTTCGCCGGGTTCTGGACGGACTGGCTGTGGTTCAGGTCGGTCCACTATTCCTCGGTGTTCACCACCCAGCTGTGGACGAAGGTCGGGCTGTTCGGGGTCTTCGGCCTGCTGATGGCGGTGATCGTCGGCTTCAACGTGTGGCTGGCGCACCGGCTGCGGCCGCCGCTGTCGGCGATGTCGGTGGAGCAGCAGAGCCTGGACCGCTACCGGGCGGGCCTGGCGCCGTTCAAGCGCTGGGCGCTGATCGGGGTCTCGCTGGTGATCGGCCTGGTGGCGGGTGCGGCGGCGTCCGGCCAGTGGCGGACCTGGCTGATGTGGACGAACGCGACGTCCTTCGGTGAGAAGGACGCCCAGTTCGGCATGGACGTCTCGTTCTACGCCTTCGACCTGCCGTTCTACGAGTTCGTGCTGGGCTTCGCGTTCAGCGCGGTGATCGTCTCGCTGCTGACCTCGGCGCTGGTGCACTACCTGTACGGGGGGCTGCGGCTGCAGGGCCCGGGCCGCCGGGCGAGCGCGGGCGCGCAGGGGCACCTGGCGGTGCTGCTGGGCGTGTTCGTGCTGTTGAAGGCGGTGGCGTACTGGCTGGACCGGTACGGGCTGGCGGTGAAGACCGGCGCCTACAAGGGCGTTTCGGGCTGGACCGGGCTGCGCTACGTGGACGCCAACGCGTTCCTGCCGGCGAAGACGATCCTCTTCTTCGTCGCGATCATCTGCGCGGTGCTGTTCTTCCTGACCCCGATCCGCCGCACCTGGGCGCCGGCCCTGATCGGGCTGGGGCTGATGGTGCTGTCGGCGGTGCTGATCGGCGGGCTGTACCCGGCGATCGTGCAGCAGTTCCAGGTCAAGCCGAACGAGCAGGCCAAGGAGACGCCGTACATCCAGAAGAACATCGACGCGACCCGGCAGGCGTACGGGATCGCGGACGCGCAGACCACCCCGTACAGCCCGCAGGGCTCGACCACGGGTGACGCGTTGAAGCCGGACGCGCAGACCATCGCGGACGTGCGGCTGCTGGACCCGAACATCGTGTCGCAGACGTTCCAGTCGCTGGAGCAGCAGCGCAACTACTACGCGTTCCCGAGCACCCTCTCGGTGGACCGCTACGGCACGCCGACGGGCAAGCAGGACACCGTGATCGGCCTGCGCGAGCTGGACCTCAACGGGGTGCAGCGGAACTGGATCAACGACCACTTCAAGTACACCCACGGCTACGGCGCGGCGCTGGCCAAGGGCAACCAGGTCGACGACAAGGGCGGGCCGGTGTTCACCGAGTCCGGCCTGCCGGCCACCGGTTCGCTGGGCGACTACGAGCAGCGGATCTACTACGGCGAGAAGACGACGACGTACTCGATCGTCGGCGGCTCGAACAAGGAGATCGACTACACCGACGTCAAGACCGGTCAGAACGTGGAGTACACGTACACCGGTGACAGCGGTGTCTCGCTGGACAACCCGATCACCCGGGCCGCGTACGCGGTGCGCTTCGCCGAGCCGCAGATGCTGTACGCGGGGGCGATCACCGACGGCGCGAAGGTGATCTACAACCGGACGCCCAAGGAGCGGGTGGAGAAGGTCGCGCCGTGGCTGTCGATCGACGCCGACCCGTACCCGGTGGTGCAGGGCGGCCACGTGGTGTGGGTCGTGGACGGCTACACCACCTCGGACGGCTTCCCGTTCTCGTCGAAGACGACGCTGGGCACCGCGACCAAGGACTCGCTGACCAACCAGCGCGGCGAGCTGCTGACCGCCGCCAACCAGGTCAACTACATCCGCAACTCGGTCAAGGCCACGGTGGACGCCTACACCGGCGAGGTGAAGCTCTACCAGTGGGACGAGAAGGACCCGGTCCTCAAGACCTGGATGAAGGCCTTCCCGGGCACCGTGGAGCCGAAGGCGGACATCCCGGCGACGCTGCTGCCGCACCTGCGCTACCCGCAGGACATGTTCAAGGTGCAGCGCGACCTGCTCGGCCAGTACCACGTGACGGACGCCAACTCCTTCTTCAACGGCAGCGACATCTGGCAGGTCCCGGTGGACCCGACCAGTGACACCAAGCAGGTCCAGCCGCCGTACTACGTGACGGTGCGGATGCCGGACGCCCAGGCCGCGAGCTTTTCGCTGACCAGCACCTTCGTGCCCAACCAGCGGCCGAACCTGGCGGCCTTCATGGCCGTCAACGCGGACCCGGGGGACGACTACGGGAAGATCCGCATCCTCAAGATGACGGGCGAGAGCGGCGCCCCCGGCCCCGGCCTGGTGCAGTCGAAGTTCAACTCCCGCCAGGAGGTGGCGAACCAGATCTTCGCGTTGAAGAGCGGCGGTGACACCGAGCTGGAGTACGGCAACCTGCTGACCCTGCCGGTCGGCGGCGGGCTGTTGAACGTCGAGCCGGTGTACGTGCGCGGGCGCGGCGCCAAGTACCCGACGCTGCAGAAGGTCCTTGCGGTGTACGGGGACGACAACGTGGCGTTCGAGAACACCCTGGACGACGCGCTGCGCAAGCTGTTCGCCGGGCAGGCCCCGCCGGCCACGCCGGTGGCGCCGTCCAGCCAGGGCGGGACGACGCCGGGCACCGGGACGGCCCCGGGGACCGGGACGACGCCCGGCGGCGGCAGCACGCCGACGCCGACGCCCACCGCGCCGGGCACCCCGGCCCCGGGCGGGACGATCTCGCCGGAGCTGCAGAAGGCGCTCGGGGACGCGGAGAAGGCGTACAACGACAGCCAGACCGCGTTCAAGAACGGCGACTGGGTGGCGTACGGCAACGCCCAGAAGGCGCTCGGCGACGCCTTGAAGGCGGCCGAGGCGGCCCGGGCGGGCGGCCAGGCGCCGGCGCCGACGGCGACGCCGACCGGCTCGGGGGCGGCCAGTCCGCACCCGTAGTCCCCGCTGAGCTGCGGTGACCGTTTTTGGTTCCACCCCGCGTCCGTGCTACGGTTCAGTTACCGACGCGGGGTGGAGCAGCTCGGTAGCTCGCTGGGCTCATAACCCAGAGGTCGCAGGTTCAAATCCTGTCCCCGCTACTCAGTAGCAGGAAGCCCGGAGGATCATTCCTCCGGGCTTCTGTCGTATCCGGGCTCCTGTCGTCCGGGGGTGGCGGCCGCGGGGGCCGGGGGCCAGGGCCGGTGGCGTCGGGCCCGGTCGAAACCGTGCTAAGGTTTGATCAACGACGCGGGGTGGAGCAGCTCGGTAGCTCGCTGGGCTCATAACCCAGAGGTCGCAGGTTCAAATCCTGTCCCCGCTACTCGGTGTCAGAGGCCCGGAGGATCATTCCTCCGGGCCTCTGTCGTACCCGGACGTTTCCGTCCGGAAGCGGCGGGAACCGCTCCGGTACTATCGACCGTCGCCAACGGGGACGGCAGCGGGGTTTGTGGGGTGGAAGTGTCGGGAAATCGACAAAGCGCCGAAGCAATCTCGTCGGCTTCGGGTCCGCCCCACCCGAATTCGGCCGGGGCAGGTGTACGCGGGTAGCGGGTGATGCGACGATGGGACACATGGGGGACGGTGCACGGCCGCTGACGGGCCGTCCGGTCCGGCGCCTCTCCTGGGAGTCCCCCCGGCCGTCGGCCGGGGCACGATGCCGCGACACTCTGGGGGAGCGGGAGTCGGCATGAGGCTGATCGGCAAGTCAGGCGCCAAGTCCGGTGCGGCCGTCGAGGCGGACACCGACGCCTGGGCGGAGAGCGCCGAGAGCCCCGAGAGCCGCCCCGGAGCCCTGCCCGCCCAGCGCACCAGCGGGCTGTCCGAGCGCCCCGCGGTCGGCGGCTCCGGGCCCGACAGCCTCGTGCACGTCTCCACCCGGCAGTTCTCCGCCGCCGTGGGCCCGTACGGGGCGGGCGGCGAGGAGGCGTCGGGCGGCGCCGCGCTGGACCCGGCCGGGCTGGACCCGACCAGCTTCGAGACCGCGCTGGCCGCCCGGGAGTCCGCCGCCCTGGAGGCCCGGCACCGGCAGGCCGCCGACGACGGCGACCCGGACGCCGCGAGCCGCCTGGGCACCCTGCTGCTGCGCCGCGGTGACCTGGAGGACGCCGAGCCCTACCTGCGTGCCGCCGCGGCCGCCGGGGTGCGGGCCGCCGCCAACAACCTGGGTGTCCTGCTGCACCAGCAGGGCCACCGCGCCGAGGCCGGGCAGTGGTGGCGCCACGCGGCGGTGGCGGGCAGCGCCCCCGCCGCGCACGCGCTCGGGCTGCAGCTGCGCGACCAGGGCGAGGAGGAGGCCGCCGAGTACTGGCTGCACTACGCCGCCGACCACGGCCACCCGCTGGGTGCCTACGCCCTCGGCGACCTGATGGAGCACCGGCGCGACGTGCGGGCCGAGCGCTGGTTCAAGGTCTCCGCCGACGCCGGGCACCGCGAGGCCGCCTACCGGCTGGCCCGGATGCGCGAGGCCGCCGGGGACAAGGAGACGGCGGAGGCCTGGTACCGCACGGCCGCCGCCCGCAGCCACGCCCGCGCCGCGCTGCGCCTGGGCGTGCTGCTGGAGGAGCGCGCCCGCACCGACCGGACGCTGCTGGAGGAGGCCGCGCGCTGGTACCGGCAGTCCGCGCAGAACGGGGAGCCGCGGGCCGCCTGCGCGCTCGGCTTCCTGCTGCGCGACTCCGGGGACATCGCGGCCGCCGCCGAGTGGTGGCAGGAGGCCGCCGAGGCCGGTGACGGCAACGCCGCCAACGCGCTCGGCGCTCTGCACGCGAGCCGCGGCGAGGCCAAGGCCGCCGAGCACTGGTACCGCACCGCGCTCGACGCGGGCGACCAGAACGGCGCCTTCAACCTCGGCCTGCTCTGCGCCGCCACCGGCCGTGACCAGCAGGCCGAGCAGTGGTACCGCCGGGCCGCGTACGCCGGGCACCGGGAGGCCTGCAACGCGCTGGCCGTGGTGCTGCTGCAGCGCGGCGACGAGTCCGGCGCCGAGCCGTGGTTCTCCAAGGCGGCCGAGGCCGGCAGTGTGGACGGCGCCTTCAACCTGGGCGTGCTGCACGCCGGGCGCGGCGAGGCGCGGCAGGCCCAGGAGTGGTACGCGCGGGCGGCGGCCGAGGGGCACGGCGAGGCGGCGCTGCAGCTGGCGGTCGCCCAGGAGCAGCGCGGCAACCTGTCCGGCGCGCTGGAGCGCTACCGGCAGGCGGCGGCCGGCGGTTCGGCGGAGGGCGCCTTCCGGCTGGCCTCGGTGCTGGACCGGCGGGGGGACGCGGACGCCGAGGCCGAGCACTGGTACGCGCTGGCGGCCGACGCCGGGCACCGCCGCGCCCAGGTGCGGATGGGGGTGCGGGCGGCCGAGCGCGGGGCGCTGGAGATCGCCGAGAGCTGGTACCGGCGGGCCGCCGAGGCGGGCAGCCGCAGTGCCGCGTTCAACCTGGGGCTGCTGCTGGCCCGGCAGGACAGCGAGGCGGAGGCGATGCTCTGGTACACCCGGGCCGCCGACGCCGGGCACGGTCGGGCGGCGCTGCGGCTGGCGCTGCTGGCGCTGCGCCGGGGCGAGCCGGTGCAGGCCGAGAACTGGTGCCGGCGGGCGATCGACCAGGGGCCGGCCGAGGTCGCGGAGCGGGCCGGGCGGCTGCTGGGCGCGCTGCACGCCGAGCTGAGCGCGTAGGGCGTCTCTGACGGTTCCCGCCGGGCGCGCGGCTTGTCGGACCCGCCGTGGGGCCCGCCCCGGCGGGTCGTCAACTGCCGCTTCGGCCGCGGCAGTCGGGGCACAGGCCGCGGTAGGTGACCTCGGCGGTGGTGACGGCGAAGCCGAAGCGTTCGGCCGCGGGCAGGGCGGCGAGCGGGTCGCCGTGCGGGTGGACGTCGCGGATCGCGCCGCAGCCGGAGCAGACCAGGTGCTGGTGGGCGCGGTGGGCGTTGGGGTCGTAGCGCTTGGCGCGGCCGTCGGTGGCGACCTCCAGGACCTCGCCGAGGGTGACGAGTTCGCCGAGCGTGTTGTAGACGGTGGCGCGGCTGATCTCGGGCAGGCGGGCGGCGGCCCGGGCGTGCACCTCGTCCGCGGTGAGGTGGACGTGCTCGCCGTCGAGGACCTCGGCCACCACGCGGCGCTGTGAGGTCAGCCGCCAGCCGCGTCCGCGCAGTCTCTCCAGCAGATCACTCATGGGACCAGAATAAGTCACGCTCCGAGATTGGGGCCAGTGTTGACTTAGACGAAGTCCAAGTTAGGATCGTGTCATCTCGATCGGATCCCCCGGAGGCAACCCGCCATGACCACGCAGGACGAGCTTCGCCCGACCCTCACCACCGAGGCGGGTGCCCCCGTCGCGGACAACCAGAACACCGAGACCGCCGGCCTCGGCGGCCCGGCCCTGATCCAGGACCAGCTGCTGTTCGAGAAGCTCGCGCACTTCAACCGCGAGCGGATCCCGGAGCGCGTGGTGCACGCCCGCGGCGCCGGCGCGTACGGCACCTTCACGGTGACGGCCGACGTGACGCCCTTCACCCGGGCGGCGTTCCTGTCCGAGGTCGGCAAGCAGACCGAGGTCTTCCTCCGGTTCTCCACGGTGGCCGGCAACCTCGGCGCGGCCGACGCGGTGCGCGACCCGCGCGGCTTCGCGGTGAAGTTCTACACCGAAGAGGGCAACTACGACCTCGTCGGCAACAACACCCCGGTGTTCTTCATCAAGGACGCCATCAAGTTCCCCGACTTCATCCACACCCAGAAGCGGGACCCGTACACCGGCTCGCAGGAGGCCGACAACGTCTGGGACTTCTGGGGCCTGTCGCCCGAGTCCACCCACCAGGTGACCTGGCTGTTCGGCGACCGCGGCATCCCGGCCAGCTACCGCCACCTCAACGGCTACGGCTCGCACACCTTCCAGTGGCAGAACGAGGCCGGCGAGCACTTCTGGGTCAAGTACCACTTCAAGACCGACCAGGGCATCCGCAACCTCACCCAGGCCGAGGCCAACCGGCTCGCCGGCGAGGACCCGGACAGCCACCAGCGCGACCTGCGCGAGGCGATCGAGCGCGGCGAGTTCCCCAGCTGGACGGTGCAGGTCCAGATCATGCCGGCGGCCGACGCGGCCGGCTACCGCTTCAACCCCTTCGACCTGACCAAGGTCTGGCCGCACGCCGACTACCCGCCGATCGAGATCGGCCGGCTGGAGCTCAACCGCAACCCGGAGAACGTCTTCGCCGAGGTCGAGCAGTCGGTCTTCTCCCCGGCGCACTTCGTGCCCGGCATCGGCCCGTCCCCGGACAAGATGCTCCAGGGCCGGCTGTTCGCCTACGCGGACGCCCACCGCTACCGCGTCGGCATCAACGCCGACCAGCTGCCGGTGAACCGCCCGCACGCCACCGAGGCCCGCACCAACGGCCGGGACGGCCACCTGTACGACGGCCGCCACGGCCGGCAGAAGAACTACGAGCCCAACAGCTTCGGCGGCCCGGTGCAGACCGGCCGTCCGCTCTGGGCCGCGACCGCGGTCGACGGCCTCACCGGCACCCACGCGGCGCCCTCGCACGCCGAGGACGACGACTTCGTGCAGGCCGGCAACCTGTACCGGCTGTTCTCGGAGGACGAGAAGCAGCGGCTGATCGCCAACCTGGCCGGCTTCATCGCCAAGGTCTCGGCCGACCGCGAGTCCATCGTGGAGCGGGCGATCGACAACTTCCGCAAGGCCGACGCCGACTACGGGCAGCGGCTGGAGACGGCGGTCCGGGAGCTGCGCAAGCAGTAGGACGGGCCGGAACGAGCGGCGGGGGGGGGGGGGGGGGGGGGGGGGGGGGGGGGGGGGAAAAAAAAACACCCCCCCCCCCCACCCCCCCCCCCCCCCCCCCCCCCCCCCCCCCCCCCCCCCCCCCCCCCCCCCCCCCCCCCCCCCCCCCCCCCCCCTCCCCCCCCCCCTCCCC
>NZ_JBVHYH010000116.1:0-17609 GCF_055569135.1 Kitasatospora sp. NPDC029367 | reverse complement strand
CGGGTGCACTTCCGGGACCCGTCGTTCACCAATCTGCAGACGATGGCGGCGATGTGCGAGGGCGGCCAGGTCGCCGACGTGATCGTCGCGGTGGCCGGGATCGACCCGGTGATGGGAGGCGTGGACCGGTGACCGACGTCGAACTGGGACTGCCGGCGATGCCGGCCCCGCCGTACCCGGAGGAGGTGCGCACCCGGCTGGCCGCCGACGCCGCCGAGCTGATCGGCCGCTACCCGCAGGCCCGCTCGGCGCTGCTGCCGCTGCTGCACCTGGTGCAGGCCGAGGAGGGCTTCGTCAGCGCGACCGGGATCCGGTTCTGCGCCGAGCAGTTGGAGCTCACCACGGCCGAGGTGACCGCCGTCGCCACCTTCTACACGATGTACCGGCGGCGCCCGGCCGGGAAGTACCACGTCGGGGTCTGCACCAACACCCTGTGCGCGGTGCTCGGCGGGGACCGGATCTTCGCCGACCTCCAGGAGCACCTGGGCATCGGCAACAACGAGACCACCGAGGACGGCGCGATCTCGATCGAGCACATCGAGTGCAACGCCGCCTGCGACTACGCCCCCGTGGTGATGGTCAACTGGGAGTTCTTCGACGACCAGACCCCGCAGAGCGCCCGCCGGCTGGTCGACGACCTGCGGGCCGGCCGCGAGGTGCGGCCCACCCGCGGCGCCCGGCTGTGCGACTTCAAGGAGACCGCCCGGATCCTGGCCGGCTTCCCGGACGAGCGCCCGGGCGCCAACGACGAGTCGGGTGCCGGCGGCGCCCCCTCGCTGGCCGGGCTGCGGCTGGCACGCGGCGAGGCCCTGCCGGGCACCGGCGGCACCAAGGTGGTCTCCCCCCGCCACGAGGCCCCCCGCCCCGAGGAGCCCCGCCCCGAGGCCCCCCGCCCCGAGGCCCCCCGCCCCGAGGAGCCCCGCCCCGAGGCCTCGCGCCCCGAGGAGCCGGGCCACGAAGGCAAGGCCGCCGGCCAGGAAGGGACCGAAGCGTGATGACCTCCGCCGAGCCGGCCGAGAAGCTGCTCACCCCCGTCCTGTCGGACCCCTGGGACGACAGCCGCCCCTGGACCCTCGCCACCTACCGCCGCCACCAGGGCTACGAGGGCCTCAAGGCGGCCCTCGCGATGCCCCCGGACGACGTGATCGCCCTGGTCAAGGACTCCGGTCTGCGCGGCCGCGGCGGCGCCGGCTTCCCCACCGGGATGAAGTGGCAGTTCATCCCGCAGAACGACGGCAAGCCGCACTACCTGGTGGTCAACGCGGACGAGTCCGAGCCGGGCACCTGCAAGGACATCCCGCTGCTGTTCGCCAACCCGCACTCCCTCATCGAGGGCATGATCATCGCCTCCTACGCGATCCGCTGCGACCACGCCTTCGTCTACCTGCGCGGCGAGGTCGTCCCGGTGCTGCGCCGCCTGCACGCCGCGGTCGCCGAGGCGTACGCGGCGGGACTGCTCGGCCGGGACATCCTCGGCTCCGGCGTGAACCTGGACATCACCGTCCACGCCGGCGCCGGCGCCTACATCTGCGGCGAGGAGACGGCCCTGCTGGACTCGCTGGAGGGCCGCCGCGGTCAGCCGAGGCTGCGCCCGCCGTTCCCGGCGATCGCCGGCCTGTACGCCTGCCCGACGGTGGTCAACAACGTCGAGTCGATCGCCTCGGTGCCGCCGATCCTGGCCCGCGGCAAGGAGTGGTTCAAGAGCCTGGGCACCGAGAAGTCCCCGGGCTTCACGCTGTACTCGCTGTCCGGCCACGTCACCAACCCCGGCCAGTACGAGGCCCCGCTCGGCATCACGCTGCGCCAGCTGCTGGACCTCTCCGGCGGTGTCCGGGCCGGGCACCGGTTGAAGTTCTGGACCCCGGGCGGCTCCTCGACCCCGATGTTCACCGACGAGCACCTCGACGTCCCGCTGGACTACGAGGGCGTCGGCGCGGCGGGTTCGATGCTCGGCACCAAGGCGCTGCAGGTCTTCGACGAGACCACCTGCGTGGTGCGGGCGGTGACCCGCTGGACGGAGTTCTACGCCCACGAGTCCTGCGGCAAGTGCACCCCCTGCCGGGAGGGCACCTACTGGCTGGTCCAGCTGTTGAAGCGGATCGAGGCGGGCCAGGGCGTCGACGGGGACCTGGAGAAGCTCCTCGACATCGCCGACAACATCAACGGCAAGTCCTTCTGCGCGCTGGGCGACGGCGCGGCGAGCCCGATCGTCTCCTCGCTCCAGCACTTCCGGGCCGAGTACGAGCAGCACCTGGCCGAGCGCCGCTGCCTGTTCGACCCGGCCGCCTCCACCGTCTGGGCCGACGGCCCCCGCCCCGGCCACCAGTCCGCCACCGAGAGGGAGGTGCACGCGTGACGATCACCGAGCCGGCCGCCTCCACGAACGACGGAGCCGCCGTCGAACTGGTCACGCTCACCATCGACGGCGTCGAAGTGAAGGTCCCCAAGGGCACCTTGGTGATCCGGGCCGCCGAGACCATCGGCACCCAGATCCCGCGCTTCTGCGACCATCCGCTGCTGGATCCGGCCGGCGCCTGCCGGCAGTGCATCGTGGAGGTCGAGGGCCAGCGCAAGCCGGTCGCCTCCTGCACCATCCCGGTCGCCGAGGGCATGGTGGTGCGCACCCAGCTGACTTCGCCGGTGGCCGAGAAGGCGCAGCGCGGCGTGATGGAGCTGCTGCTGATCAACCACCCGCTGGACTGCCCGGTCTGCGACAAGGGCGGCGAGTGCCCGTTGCAGAACCAGGCGATGAGCAGCGGCGCGGCGGACTCCCGGTTCGAGGGGATGAAGCGCACCTACCCGAAGCCGCTGCCGATCAGCAGCCAGGTGCTGCTGGACCGGGAGCGCTGCGTGCTGTGCGCGCGCTGCACCCGGTTCTCGCAGCAGATCGCCGGGGACCCGTTCATCGACCTGGTGGAGCGCGGGGCGCTGCAGCAGGTGGGCACGGGGGAGGGGGACGCCTTCGAGTCGTACTTCTCCGGGAACACCATCCAGATCTGTCCGGTGGGTGCGCTGACCTCGGCGGCTTATCGTTTCCGCTCGCGCCCGTTCGACCTGGTGTCCTCGCCGAGCGTGTGCGAGCACTGCTCGGCGGGTTGCGCGCAGCGCACCGATCACCGGCGGGGCAAGGTGCTGCGCCGGCTGGCGGGCGAGGACCCGGCGGTGAACGAGGAGTGGAACTGCGACAAGGGCCGTTTCGCGTTCCGCTACGCCCAGCAGCGGGACCGGTTGACGACCCCGCTGGTGCGGGTGGACGGCGAGCTGGTGCCGGCCTCCTGGCCGGAGGCGTTGCAGCGGGCCGCCGAGGGCCTGCGCGGGGCCCGTACGGGTGTGCTGGCGGGTGGCCGGGTGACGGTGGAGGACGCGTACGCGTACGCGAAGTTCGCCCGGGTGGTGCTGGGCACCAACGACGTGGACTTCCGGGCCCGCCCGCACAGCGGTGAGGAGGCGGACTTCCTGGCCGCGGCGGTCGCCGGGCGCGGGGTGGACGTGGACGGTTCGGGCGTCGACTACGCGCGGTTGGAGCAGGCTCCGGCGGTGCTGCTGGCCGGGTTCGAGCCGGAGGAGGAGTCGCCGATCGTCTTCCTGCGGCTGCGCAAGGCCTCCCGGAGCGGCGGCGTCAAGGTGTTCTCGGTGGCGTCGTTCGCCTCCCGGGGGCTGGCGAAGCTGCGCGGTGCGCTGCTGCCGGCGGCGCCGGGGACGGAGCCGGAGTGGTTCGCGGCGCTGGCGGCGGACGAGCCGTTGAACGACGAGGCCGGGCAGGCGGCCGAGCTGTTGCGCCGGCCGGGTGCGGTGATCCTGGCGGGTGAGCGGCTGGCGTCGGTGCCGGGCGCGTTGACGGCGGTGCTGCGGCTGGCGCACGCGACCGGGGCGGCGCTGGCCTGGGTGCCACGTCGGGCCGGGGAGCGCGGGGCGGTGGAGGCGGGTGCGCTGCCGGGTCTGCTGCCGGGCGGCCGTCCGGTGGCGGCCGAGGCGGCGCGGGCGCAGGCGGCCGCGGTGTGGGGGGTGGCGGAGCTGCCGTCGCGTCCGGGCCGGGACACCGGCCAGATCCTGGCCGCGGCGGCGCAGGGCGATCTGGACGCGCTGCTGGTCGGCGGGGTGGATCCGGACGACCTGCCGGATCCGGCGCTGGCCGGGGAGGCCCTGGCGGCGGTGCCGTTCGTGGTGTCGCTGGAGCTGCGGCCGTCGGCGGTGACCGAGCGGGCCGACGTGGTGCTGCCGGTGGCGGCGGTGGCGGAGAAGGCGGGCACGTTCCTGGACTGGGAGGGCCGGGTGCGGATGTTCGAGGCCGCGCTCAAGCCGGACCAGCAGATGGGCCGCCATCTCCAGTCGGACCTGCGGGTGCTGGCGATGCTGGCGGACGCGCTGGGGCACCGGCTGGGCCTGGCGGACGTGCGGGCGGCCCGGTTGGAGCTGGACCGCTTCGGGCCGTGGCGGGGTGACCGCGCGGCGGATCCGGCGGCGCACCCGGGTGTGCTGCCGCGTCCGGCCACCGGCCAGGCGGTGCTGGCGGGTTGGCGGCTGCTGCTGGACGAGGGCTCCTTGCAGGACGGGGATCCGCACCTGGCGGGGACGCGGCACCGGGCGGTGGCCCGGGTGTCGTCGGCGACGGCGAAGGAGGTCGGCGCGGACGCCACCGGTGCGCTGCGGCTGACCGGTCCGGCGGGTTCGCTGGTCCTGCCGCTGGAGGTGACCGACTCGGTCCCGGACCGGACGGTCTGGATCCCGCTCAACTCCACGCCGGGCGGCGCGTACCGCGCGCTCGGCACCACCGTCGGCCATCTGGTGACGATCGCCGCGGCCGAGCTCGCGCCGGTCGCCGTCGAGGGCGGGGCCCGGGAAGGGGAGGTCCGATGACGACTCCGCAGCCGTACGAGACGCTCCACTTCTTCGGCCAGGACCCTTGGTGGCTGGTGCTGTTGAAGGCGGTGTTCTGCTTCGCCTTCCTGGTGCTGACGGTGCTGGTGGCGATCGTCTGGGAGCGCAAGGTGGTGGCCTGGATGCAGTTGCGCATCGGGCCGAACCGGCACGGGCCGTGGGGTCTGCTGCAGTCGCTGGCGGACGGCGTGAAGCTGGCGCTCAAGGAGGACCTGGTCGTCAAGGGCGCGGACAAGGTGGTCTACGTCCTGGCCCCGATCGTCTGCGCGATCCCGGCGTTCATGGCCTTCGCGGTGATCCCGTTCGGCCCGGCCGGCGAGGAGGTGTCGGTCTTCGGCACCCGGACGCCGCTGCAGCTGACGGACTTCCCGGTGGCGCTGCTCTACATCCTGGCCACCGCCTCGATCGGCATCTACGGGATCGTGCTGGCCGGTTGGTCCTCCGGTTCGACGTACCCGCTGCTGGGCGGGTTGCGGTCGGCCGCGCAGATGATCAGCTACGAGATCGCGATGGGCCTGTCCTTCGCGGCGGTGTTCGTCTACTCGGGGTCGATGTCGACCTCGGAGATCGTGGCGCACCAGCAGCCGAAGTGGTTCGCGGTGCTGCTGCCGGTGTCGTTCATCGTGTACATCATCGCGATGGTCGGGGAGACCAACCGGGCGCCGTTCGACCTGCCGGAGGCCGAGGGCGAGCTGGTGGGCGGTTTCAACACCGAGTACTCCTCGTTGAAGTTCGCGATGTTCATGCTGGCCGAGTACGTCAACATGGTGACGGTCTCGGCGGTGGCGTCAACCCTGTTCCTGGGCGGCTGGCGGGCCCCGTGGCCGGTGTCGGCCTTCTGGGAGGGCGCCAACCACGGCTGGTGGCCGATGCTGTGGATCACCTTGAAGATCCAGCTGCTGCTGTTCTTCTTCATCTGGCTGCGCGGCACGCTGCCGCGGTTGCGCTACGACCAGTTCATGAAGCTGGGCTGGAAGGTCCTGATCCCGGTCTCGCTGGTGTGGCTGGTGCTGATCGCGAGCGTGCGGGCGCTGCGCAACGAGGGGTACGGCTTCGGCCAGGTGGTGCTGTACGTGGGCGCGCCGGTCGGCGTGATCCTGCTGCTGGCGCTGGTCCGGGACTTCCTGCGGAAGGAGAAGGAGCCCGGGGAGGAGCAGGAGGCCCCCGGGCGGGGCGAGTTCGATCCGATGGCGGGTGGGTACCCGGTGCCGCCGCTGCCCGGGCAGGTGCTGCCGCCGGTGCCGCGCCGGCCGGGCCGGGCCCCGAAGCAACTCCAGGACGCCCTCAACGGGGCCGACCATTCCGAAGGGAGCTGATCCGCGATGTCGTCCGACCAGACGGGCCGGCCCGAGCGGGCCGACCGGCCGTCGGTGCTCGGTCCGGCCGCCGGTTTCGGCGTGACCTTCAAGGCCATGTTCAAGAAGCGGCTGACCGAGCAGTACCCGGAGCAGAAGAAGCCCACGGCGCCGCGTTTCCACGGCCGCCACCAGCTGAACCGGCATCCGGACGGGCTGGAGAAGTGCGTCGGCTGCGAGCTGTGCGCGTGGGCCTGCCCGGCCGACGCGATCTACGTGGAGGGCGCGGACAACCGGGACGAGGAGCGCTACTCGCCGGGTGAGCGCTACGGCGCGGTCTACCAGATCAACTACGCCCGCTGCATCCTGTGCGGGCTGTGCATCGAGGCCTGTCCGACCCGGGCACTGACCATGACCAACGAGTACGAGCTGGCGGACTCCTCCCGCAAGGACCTGATCTTCACCAAGGAGCAGCTGCTGGTGGGCCTGTCGGAGGACATGGTCGACACCCCGCACGCGATCTTCCCGGGCGCCGACGAGGGTGCGTACTACCGGGGCGAGGTCACCGGGGCGGCGCCGGGGACGGTCCAGCAGGAGCGCACCGACCGGGAGAAGGAGGTGCGGCAGTGATCGCACAGCTGGCGGCGGCGAGCGGGACGACCTCCACGGGTGAGGCCGTCCAGTTCTGGGTGCTCGCGGTGATCGCGGTCGGTGGCGCGCTGGGCATGCTGCTGATGCGCAAGGCGGTGCACAGCGCGCTGTGCCTGGCGGCGACCATGCTGGCGCTGGCGGTCTGTTACATGGCCCAGGGCGCGGTGTTCCTGGGCGTGGTGCAGATCGTGGTGTACACCGGCGCGATCATGATGCTGTTCCTGTTCGTGGTGATGCTGGTCGGCGTGACCAGCGAGGACTCTCTGAAGGAGCAGTTGAAGGGCCAGCGGTTCGCGGCGGTGCTGTGCGGGCTGGGCTTCGGGGTGCTGCTGATCGCGGGCATCGCGAACGCGAAGCTGAACCACTTCACCGGGCTGGCCGAGGCGAACGCCGAGGGCAATGTGCCGGGCCTGGCCCGGCTGATCTTCACCCGCTACGTGTGGGCCTTCGAGGTCACCGGCGCGCTGCTGATCACCGCGGCGATCGGCGCGATGGTGCTGACCCACCGGGAGCACGTGACGGCGCCGAAGACCCAGCGGGAGCTGGCGGAGCAGCGGGTGCGGGACAACATCCAGGTGCCGCCGCTGCCGGCGCCGGGCGTGTACGCCCGGCACAACGCGGTGGACGTGCCGGGGCTGCTGCCGGACGGCACGATCGCGGAGGACTCGGTGATGGCGACGCTGCGCGAGCGCGGCCAGGTCCGGGACGTCAGCCAGGACATGCTGCGGCGGATGGCGGAGCTGGAGAACAGCACGGCGGACTGGCTGGGCCGGCCGCCCTCGGAGCGGCCGGTGGCGGCGGCTCCGCGCAGGTCCTTGGAGCCGGTCCCGGGCCACCGGGCCGAGGAGCACGAGACCGGGGAGGGGGAGCGGTGAATCCGGTCAACTACCTTTATCTGTCGGCCCTGTTGTTCACCATCGGCGCGTCCGGGGTGTTGATCCGGCGGAACGCGGTCGTGCTGTTCATGTGCGTCGAGCTGATGCTGAACGCCTCGAACCTGGCCCTGGTGACGTTCTCCCGGCTGCACGGGACCCTGGACGGCCAGATCATCGCGTTCTTCACGATGGTGGTCGCGGCGGCCGAGGTCGTGGTCGGCCTCGCCATCATCGTCTCCATCTTCCGGACCAGGCACTCCGCTTCGGTCGACGACAGCAATCTGATGAAGCTGTAGGCGGAGGGCCTTCGGTGAACTCTCTCATTCCGCTGCTGGTGGCGGCTCCGCTGGCCGGTGCCGCCCTGCTGCTCCTGGGCGGTCGGGCCTTCGACCGCTTCGGCCACTGGCTGGCCACCGCGCTCGCCGCGCTCTCGTTCGGCTTCGGCCTGGCCCTGTTCTCGGACATGCTGGGCCGGGACGCCGAGCACCGGGCGGTGACGAAGCACCTGTTCACCTGGGTGCCGGTGAACGCCTTCCAGGCCGACGTCTCGTTCCGGCTCGACCAGTTGTCGCTGACCTTCGTGCTGTTGATCACCGGGGTGGGCACGCTGATCCACCTGTACTCGGTGGGCTACATGGCGCACGACGAGCGCCGGCGCCGGTTCTTCGCCTATCTGAACCTGTTCCTGGCCGCCATGCTGCTGCTGGTGCTGGCGGACAACTACCTGCTGCTGTACTTCGGTTGGGAGGGCGTGGGCCTGGCCTCGTACCTGCTGATCGGCTTCTGGCAGCACAAGCCGAGCGCGGCGACGGCGGCGAAGAAGGCGTTCCTGGTCAACCGGGTCGGCGACATGGGCCTGTCGATCGCGATCATGCTGATGTTCGCCGAGTTCGGCTCCTTCGCCTTCACACCGGTCTTCGACGGGGCGCACGGGGCGAGCGAGGGCAGGCTGACGGCGATCGGCCTGATGCTGCTGCTGGCCGCGTGCGGCAAGTCGGCGCAGGTGCCGCTGCAGTCCTGGCTGGGGGACGCGATGGAGGGCCCGACCCCGGTCTCGGCCCTGATCCACGCGGCCACCATGGTGACCGCCGGGGTCTACCTGATCACCCGGTCCTCGGCGATCTTCGACCTGGCGCCGGACGCCCAGACCGCCGTGGTGGTGGTCGGCGCGGTGACGCTGCTGTTCGGTGCGATCGTCGGTTGCGCCAAGGACGACATCAAGAAGGCGCTGGCCGGTTCGACCATGTCGCAGATCGGCTACATGATCCTGGCGGCCGGACTGGGCCCGATCGGCTACGTCTTCGCGATCATGCACCTGGTGACCCACGGCTTCTTCAAGGCCGGGCTGTTCCTCGGCGCCGGGTCGGTCATGCACGGCATGGACGACGAGGTGAACATGCGCCACTACGGCGGCCTGTGGCGGAAGATGCCGTGGACCTTCGCCACCTTCGGCCTGGGCTACCTCGCCATCATCGGCTTCCCCGGGCTGTCCGGCTTCTTCTCCAAGGACAAGATCATCGAGGCGGCCTTCGCCAAGGGCGGCACCGAGGGCTGGATCCTCGGCCTGTGCGCACTGGTCGGCGCGGCCGTCACCGCGTTCTACATGACCCGGGTGATGCTGCTGACCTTCTTCGGCGAGCAGCGCTGGCAGCCGGACGCCGAGGGCAACCTCCCGCACCCGCACGAGTCGCCGCGGACCATGGTCGTACCGATGGTCCTGCTGGCCTTCGGCTCGGTCTTCGCCGGCGGGCTGTTCGTCCTGCACGACTCCTTCCTGAAGTGGCTGGAGCCGGTCACCGGCCACAGCGAGGGCAACCCGCCGCTCGGCTCCTGGACGGTCACCGGGCTGACCACGGCCTGCATGCTGGCCGGCGTGGGCCTGGCGTACCTGATGTACGGGCGCTCGCCCGTCCCGGTGGTGCCGCCGGTCGGCTCCCCGCTCACCCGGGCGGCCCGCCGCGACCTGCTGCAGGACGACTTCAACCACGCGGTGCTGGTGCGCCCGGGCTCGGCGCTGGCCGCGACCCTGGTCTACTTCGACAGCCGCGGCCTGGACGGTTTCGTCAACGGCCTGGCCGCCCTCGTCGGGGGCCTGTCCGGCCGGCTGCGGCGGGTCCAGAACGGCTTCGTCCGCTCGTACGCGCTCTCCATGTTCGGCGGCACGCTGGTGCTGGTCGCCTCGACTCTCCTGATGAGGTCCGTGTGATGACAGTTACTCGCCCGCTCGGCGGGGAATCGCGTCGGGAGGTGTGGTCGTGAGCGTCCTGCTGACCACCACCTGCGTCGTCCCGGCGGCCGGCGCGGTGCTGACCGCCGCGCTGCCCGCCGGGACGAACGAGGCCCGGCGTCGCACCGTCAAGACCGTCGCGCTGGCCGTGTCCGGGGTGACCCTGGTGCTGGCCGCCCTGGTGGCGCTGCGCTTCGACCCGCACGGCGCCCGGTTCCAGCTGACCGAGTCCTACAGCTGGATCCGCTCCTTCGGCATCACCTTCTCGCTCGGCGTGGACGGCATCGGCGCGGTGCTGGCCCTGCTGACGGCCGTCCTGGTGCCGATGGTGATGCTGGCCTCCTGGCACGACGCGGACCCGGCCGCGCCGGGTCCCGACGGCAGCTTCGAGAACAAGCGGCGCACCCAGGCCTTCTTCGCCCTGATCCTGGCGGTGGAGGCGATGGTGGTGGTGTCCTTCTACGCCACCGACGTCTTCCTGTTCTACGTGTTCTTCGAAGCCATGCTGATCCCGATGTACTTCCTGATCGGCGGCTTCGGCGACCGGGCCGGCGGCCCGGAGTCGGCGCGCCAGCGCTCCTACGCGGCCGTCAAGTTCCTGCTGTACAACCTGCTCGGCGGCCTGGTGATGCTGGCCGCGGTGATCGGGCTGTACGTGATCGCCCAGGACCAGGGCCTCGGCACCTTCGACCTGCCGACCCTCACCGGGGCGATCGCCGACGGCAGCCTCAAGCTGTCCGGGACGGCGCAGAACGCGCTGTTCCTCGGCTTCTTCTTCGCCTTCGCGGTGAAGGCCCCGCTGTGGCCGCTGCACACCTGGCTGCCGAACGCGATGGGCGAGGCGACGGCCGGCACCGCGGTGCTGATCACCGCGGTGGTGGACAAGGTCGGCACCTTCGCGATGCTGCGCTTCTGCCTCGGGCTGTTCCCGGACGCCTCGAAGACCTTCGCCCCGGCGATCCTGGTGCTGTCGCTGATCGGGATCGTCTACGGCGCGCTGCTGGCGGTCGGCCAGAAGGACATCAAGCGGCTGGTCGCCTACGCCTCGATCTCGCACTTCGGCTTCATCATCATGGGCGTCTTCGCGATGACCAGCCAGGGCCAGAGTGGCGCGACCCTCTACATGGTCAACCACGGCCTCTCCACCGCCGCGTGGATGCTGGTGGCCGGCTTCCTGATCTCGCGCCGCGGCTCGCGGCTGATCGCCGACTACGGCGGCGTGCAGAAGGTCGCCCCGGTGCTCGCCGGGACCTTCCTGATCGGCAGCCTGGCGACCCTGTCGCTGCCGGGGCTGGCCCCGTTCGTCAGCGAGTTCCTGGTGCTGGTGGGCACCTTCACCCGCTACCCGGCGATCGGCGTGGTGGCCACCCTCGGCATCGTGCTGGCCGCGCTGTACGCCCTGCTGCTGTACCAGCGCACCATGACCGGCCCGGTGAAGGAGGGCGTGCGCGCGATGCCCGACCTCAAGGTCCGCGAACTGGCCGTGGTGGCACCGCTGGTGGCGCTGACGATCCTGCTCGGCGTGTACCCGAAGCCGCTCACCGACCTGGTGAACCCCTCGGTGGACGCGACGCTCTCGCAGGTCCACCGGACCGATCCGGCGCCGGCCCACCCGGTCGCCGCCACCTCAGGAGGTGAGCAGAAGTGAGTGCCACCGCAGTGCTCGCCGCCGCCGGCGGCAACACCCCCAGCATCCCGGCGCCGCACATCGAGTACGGCCAACTCTCCCCGATGCTGGTGGTCTTCGGGGCCGCCGTGGCGGGCGTCCTGGTCGAGGCCTTCGTCCCGCGCCGGCTGCGGCACTGGACCCAGGTGTCGCTGGCGCTGGTCGCGCTGGCCGGCGCGTTCGCCGCCGTGGTGGTGCTGGCGACGCAGGGCCACGGCGCGCCGCGGGTCGACCTGCTGGCCATGGAGTCGGTCGCCCTGGACGGCCCGGCGCTGTTCCTCCAGGGCGTGATCCTGCTGGTCGCCGTCGTCGCGGTGCTCACCTACGCGGAGCGGAAGCTGGAACCCAAGGCCGGCGGCCTCCCTGCCGACGCCTTCGCCGCCCAGGCGTCCGCCACCCCGGGCGGGGAGCAGGAGCGGGCCGCGGTCCGGGCCGGCTTCGCGACCACCGAGGTGTTCCCGCTGACCCTGTTCGCGGTCGGCGGGATGCTGCTCTTCCCGGCCGCCAACGACCTGCTGACCATGTTCGTGGCGCTGGAGGTCTTCTCCCTCCCGCTGTACCTGCTGTGCGCGCTGGCCCGGCGCCGTCGGCTGCTGTCCCAGGAGGCGGCGGTCAAGTACTTCCTGCTGGGCGCCTTCGCCTCGGCGTTCTTCCTGTTCGGCACCGCGCTGCTGTACGGCTACGCGGGCAGCGTGAAGCTCGGCGACATCGCGGACGTCATCTCCGGCAAGGCGATGACCACCCCGGCGCAGCTGAGCAGCACCCAGAGCGACGCGCTGCTGCTGACCGGCCTGGCGATGCTGGCGGTGGGCCTGCTGTTCAAGGTGGGCGCGGTGCCGTTCCACTCCTGGACCCCGGACGTCTACCAGGGCGCGCCGACCCCGGTGACCGGCTTCATGGCCGCGGCCACCAAGGTCGCCGCGTTCGGGGCGTTCCTGCGGCTGTTCTACGTGGCCTTCCCGGGCCTGCGGCTGGACTGGCGGCCGGTGCTGTGGGGCGTGGCGATCCTGACCATGGTGGTCGGCGCGGTGCTGGCGGTGACCCAGCAGGACGTCAAGCGGCTGCTGGCGTACTCCTCGATCGCGCACGCCGGGTTCATCCTGACCGGGGTGATCGCGGTCAACAAGCAGGGCCTGTCCTCGGTGCTGTTCTACCTGGCGGCGTACTCCTTCGTGACGCTGGGGGCCTTCGCCGTGGTCACCCTGGTGCGCGACTCCAAGGGGGAGGCGACCCACCTGTCCAGCTGGGCGGGGCTGGGGCGGCGCTCGCCGCTGGTGGCGGCGGTCTTCGCGCTGTTCCTGCTGGCCTTCGCCGGGATCCCGCTGACCTCCGGCTTCACCGGGAAGTTCGCGGTGTTCCAGGCGGCGGCGGCCGGCGGGGCGACACCGCTGGTGATCGTCGGTGTGCTGAGTTCGGCGGTGGCCGCGTTCTTCTACATCCGGGTGATCGTGCTGATGTTCTTCTCCGACCCTCAGCCGGGAGGCCCGACGGTGGCGATCCCGAGCGCCTTCACGGCGACCGCGATCGGGGTGGGGGTACTGGTCACGCTGGGTCTGGGCCTGCTGCCGCAGTACTTCCTGGACCTCGCCTCCAAGGCCTCGCTGTTCGCCTACTGACCGGAGCCGGTCGGTTCGTCGGAGATCGGTCCGGATCCTCGGGCCGATCTCCGGCGGTTATTTCCGGCCGAATTCGCCCCCACCGCGGCTCCGTCCGCGCAGGCCTCCTGACCAGGGCTTCCGGCGCGGTCATGACGGGATCCGCACGCCCGTGCAGTGATCCACTCGCGACCGGATACCCTGCCTGTATTGGCCAGCGGCGGCACTCAGGGACCAGGCCGCTAGATCGACCAGGGACAGAGGAGTGGTCTTCGTGACCGTCGTGGGACCCTTCGGGCTCAGCGTGCAGGACCGCGACCTGACCCGGGACGTCCAGGTCGGACTGGACGCGGTGGAGGCGGCGCTCTCCGAGGCCGTCAAGAGCGACGTCCCCTTCATCACCGTCACCGCCAGCCACCTGATGGAGGCCGGCGGCAAGCGCTTCCGTCCGCTGCTCCTGCTGCTGGCCGCCCAGTTCGGCGACCCGGGGGCGCCCGGTGTGGTGCCGGCCGCGGTGGTCGTCGAGCTGACCCACCTGGCCACGCTGTACCACGACGACGTGATGGACGAGGCCCCGGTGCGCCGCGGCGCGGAGAGCGCCAACTCCCGCTGGGACAACTCGGTGGCCATCCTCACCGGCGACTTCCTGTTCTCCCGCGCCTCCCAGGTGCTGGCCGACCTCGGCCCGGAGGCGGTGCGGATGCAGGCCGAGGCCTTCGAGCGGCTGGTGACGGGCCAGATCCTGGAGACCCGCGGCCCCGGCCCCGAGGGCGACCCGCTGCTGCACTACCTGGACGTACTGGAGGGCAAGACCGGCTCGCTGATCGCCGTCTCCTGCCGGATAGGAGCGCTGGTGGCCGGTGCCGAGCCGTGGGTGGTGGAGGCCCTGGGCGAGTTCGGCGAGCGGATCGGCATCGCGTTCCAGCTGGCGGACGACGTGCTGGACATCGCCAGCGACGGCCACGAGTCCGGCAAGACCCCCGGCACCGACCTGCGCGAGGGCGTGCCGACCCTGCCGACCCTGCTGCTGGAGCAGATGCCCGCCGACCCGGACGACCCGGCCGACGCCCGGCTGCGCGAACTGCTCACCCAGGACCTCTCCGACGACGACCTGCACGCCGAGGCGCTGCGCCTGCTGCGCGCCCACCCCGCCCTGGAGCGGGCCCGCCGGGAGACCCTGCGGCACGCCGAGGAGGCCCGGGCGCTGCTGGCCCCGCTGCCGGACTGCGCGGCGAAGGCCGCCCTGGACGGGCTCTGCGACGCGGTGGCGATCCGCACCATGTGACCGCCCCCGGGCGGATCGGACCCCGAGCCCGTACGGGCGCGGGCGGATGGGGGAGACTGGCACCCGTCAGCCCACGCCTGCCCGGAAGGTCGCCATGCGCCGCGTCGTCATCGCCGAGGACTCCGTACTGCTCCGGGAAGGCCTGACCAGGCTGCTCACCGACCGCGGCCTGGAGGTCGTGGCGGGGGTCGGGGACGGCGCCGCCCTGGTGAAGACGATCCACGACCTGGCGGCGGCCGACGCCCTGCCGGACGTGGTGGTCTCGGACGTACGGATGCCCCCGACCCACACCGACGAGGGCCTGCGCGCCTGCGTGGAGCTGCGCGGGCGCTACCCGCAGCTGGGTGTGCTGGTGCTGTCGCAGTTCGTGGAGGAGCGCTACGCCTCCGAGCTGCTGGCCGGGTCCACCCGGGGCGTCGGCTACCTGTTGAAGGACCGGGTCGCCGAGGTGCGCGAGTTCGCCGACGCGGTGGTGCGGGTCGCCGAGGGCGGCACCGCGCTGGACCCGGAGGTGGTGCAGCAGCTGCTCAGCCGCAGCCGCAAGGGCGACGTCCTGGCCAATCTCACGCCGCGCGAGCGCGAGGTGCTCGGCCTGATGGCCGAGGGGCGCACCAACGCCGCGGTGGCCAAGCAGCTGGTGGTCTCCGACGGGGCGGTGGAGAAGCACGTCAGCAACATCTTCCTCAAGCTGGGGCTGGCGCAGAGCGCGGAGGACCACCGCCGGGTGCTCGCGGTGCTGACCTACCTCAACTCCTGACCTCGACCGCCGGCCTCGACTGCTGGCCTCGACCGGAGGCCGGGGCCGTCCGGGGCGCCCGCCGTGGGGCGGCTGCTCCGTACCCGGAATGATCTCCGGCGGCCGGGCGTTGTCCCTGAGTGCGGTACCGGCGCGGCCGAGGGAATCCTGCGGGAGTTCCAACCGGGCTCGAGCGCCCGCGCATAGGATGCGAGCGGTGCACCAAGCGGACGGGGCACGGGGCCGCGCCCGCGGTGGTGTGTCCACGAGGAGGTCCGCGGCAGTGACCAGTCAGGTCGATCAGTCGGAGGCAGTGGACGGATCGGGCGGCGACGAGGGTCGTACCGGCGGCGGTGACGGACGCCCCGGAGCGGCCGGACCAGCCGGCCCGCACGCCCCGGGCAGTCCACCGGTGAGGCGGCCCAAGCCCGTTCGCAGACTCGACCGGGTGATCATCCGGTTCGCCGGGGACTCCGGTGACGGTATGCAGCTCACCGGTGACCGCTTCACCTCGGAGACGGCCGCGTTCGGCAACGACCTCTCCACGCTGCCGAACTTCCCGGCCGAGATCCGGGCCCCCGCCGGCACCCTCCCCGGCGTCTCGTCCTTCCAGCTGCACTTCGCCGACCACGACATCCTCACCCCGGGCGACGCCCCGAACGTGCTGGTGGCGATGAACCCGGCGGCCTTGAAGGCGAACCTGCCGGACCTGCCGCGCGGCGCGGAGATCATCGTCAACACCGACGAGTTCACCAAGCGCGCGCTGGCCAAGGTCGGCTACGCGGCGGATCCGCTCGGCGACGACTCGCTGGACGCCTTCCACCTGCACCGGGTGCCGCTCACCACGCTGACCCTGGAGGCGCTCAAGGACAGCGGGCTGGCCCGCAAGGACGCCGAGCGGGCGAAGAACATGTTCGCCCTGGGCCTGCTGTCCTGGATGTACCACCGGCCCACCCACGGCACCGAGTCCTTCCTGCGCGCCAAGTTCGCCAAGAAGCCGCAGATCGCCGAGGCCAACATCAGCGCCTTCCGGGCGGGCTGGAACTTCGGCGAGACCACCGAGTCCTTCGCGGTCTCCTACGAGGTGCCGCCGGCCAAGCTCCCGGCCGGGCGCTACCGCAACATCTCCGGCAACCTGGCGCTGTCCTACGGGCTGATCGCCGCCGCGCAGCGCTCCGGCCTGCCGCTGTACCTGGGCTCGTACCCGATCACCCCGGCCTCGGACATCCTGCACGAGCTGAGCCGGCACAAGGACTTCGGGGTGCGCACCTTCCAGGCCGAGGACGAGATCGCCGGCATCGGCGCCGCGCTCGGCGCGGCCTTCGGCGGGGCGCTCGGCGTGACCACCACCTCCGGGCCGGGCGTGGCGCTCAAGTCCGAGACCATCGGCCTGGCGGTCTCGCTGGAACTGCCGCTGCTGGTGGTGGACATCCAGCGCGGCGGCCCGTCCACCGGCCTGCCGACCAAGACCGAGCAGGCGGACCTGCTGCAGGCGATGTTCGGCCGCAACGGCGAGGCGCCGGTGCCGATCGTCGCCCCGGCCACCCCCGCCGAGTGCTTCGACGCGGCGCTGGAGGCGGCCCGGATCGCGGTGACCTACCGCACCCCGGTGTTCCTGCTCTCGGACGGCTACCTGGCGAACGGCTCGGAGCCCTGGCGGATCCCGGAGGTCGACGAACTGCCGGAGATCGACCCGAAGTTCGCGACCGGCCCGAACCGCGAGGACGGCGCCTTCTGGCCGTACCTGCGGGACCAGCACACCCTGGCCCGCCCCTGGGCGGTGCCCGGCACCCCGGGCCTGGAGCACCGGATCGGCGGCATCGAGAAGCAGGACGGCACCGGGAACATCTCCTACGACCCGGCCAACCACGACCTGATGGTCCGCACCCGGCAGGCGAAGGTCGACGGGATCACCGTCAAGCCGGTGGAGGTCGACGACCCGACCGGCGACGCCCGGGTGCTGGTGCTCGGCTGGGGCTCGACCTACGGCCCGATCACCGCGGCGGTGCGCCGGGTGCGCGCGGACGGCGGCGAGGTCGCCCAGGCGCACCTGCGCAACCTCAACCCGTTCCCGGCCAACCTGGGCTCGGTGCTGCGCAGTTACGAGAAGGTCATCGTGCCCGAGATGAACCTGGGCCAGCTCGCCCTGCTGCTGCGGGCGAAGTACCTGGTGGACGCCGAGTCCTACAACCAGGTGCGCGGACTGCCGTTCAAGGCGGCGCAGTTGGCGGACGTGCTGTGGGCGGCGATCGGCACCCTGGACGAGGAGGACCACCGATGAGCGAGCACCCGTTCCCGTCCTTGAAGCTGGTGCCCAAGGCCGACGGGCCGCAGAGCGCCCGGGACTTCAAGACCGACCAGGAGGTGCGCTGGTGCCCGGGCTGCGGGGACTACGCGATCC
>NZ_JBVHYH010000115.1:0-17721 GCF_055569135.1 Kitasatospora sp. NPDC029367 | reverse complement strand
CAGGGCACGCACCTCGCCGCGTTGTCGTCGGTCGCCGATGCTCCGCATGGACTCCCTCCTCCGCCTTGCGATGCACGCACCCTGACGCCGCGGTCCGATCCGACCTGATCCACAAGACACGCCCCAAATGGCCGTCCTCGTCGCCGAATCCCTGCTCGAACAGGGCGAGTTGGACCTCCCGGACATCTTCGACCGGTTCCGCCGCTGGGCCGCCGCCGAGCCCAAGGACATCGGCATCCAGACCGAGTCCGTCCTCACCAGCGACTACGCCTGGGACCTCGCGGCGGCCGTCCACTTCAACACCACCCTGCGCGCGGCGGGCAACGGCTCGCTGATGCGGGCGGCCACCTCCGCCGTCGCCTTCGCCCGCGCCGGGCGCGAGGCCACCATGGCCGCCGCCCGGCGGATCGCCGCGCTCACCCACGGCGACCGGGCCGCCTGGGAGGGCACCGCGGTCTTCCACGAGCTGGTCCGGCTCGCCCTCGACGGCGCCGACCCGCTCGCCGAACTCCCCGCCGTGCTGGCCGCCGTCGACCCGGACCACCGCGAGCGCTACGCCACCGTCCTCGCCCCGGACTGGCACCCCGACCGGGCCACCGAACCCAACGGCGCGGTCTGGCCCTGCCTCGGCTCGGCCGTCTGGGCCCTGCGCACCACCGACGGCTTCGAGGCCGCCGTCCATGCCGCCGTCGACCTCGGCGGCGACACCGACACCGTCGCGGCCGTCACCGGCGGCCTGGCCGGGGCGCGTTACGGGCTCGCGGCCATCCCGACCCGCTGGGCCGAGCCGCTGCACGTTCCCCTGCCGGGCTCCGGCGGCCGGGTGCTGCGGGCGCCTGAGCTGATCGCGATGGCGGCGCGGCTGGCGGCCTGAGCCCCAGTACGTCGGACGGCCCCGGTGGGTGGCCGGCGCGGCGAACAGGGCCCGCCCAGGCCCCGCCCCCCTTGATCGTCCCGGTAGGCGGCTCGCTACCGTACCGAAGGAACGGATCGACGCCGAAGGGGGAGACGACATGGCGGACATGACGGTGCGTCCGGTGGCCCATGTGGTGGGTGGCCGGGAGGACGTGCGGGACGACGGGTGGGGCGGCGTCGCGGCGGTGATCCGGCTGGACGCCGGGCAGTTCACCGAGGAGGCGCTGTACGGGCTGGCGGACTTCTCGCACCTGGAGGTGGTCTACCGCTTCGACCGGGTCCCTGAGGAGAAGGTCGAGACCGGCGCCCGGCACCCGCGCGGCAACACCGACTGGCCGCTGGTGGGCATCTTCGCCCAGCGCGGGAAGAACCGGCCCAACCGGCTCGGGGTTTCGCGCTGCGAGCTGGTCCGGGTGGACGGACTGGACCTGCACGTCACCGGCCTGGACGCGGTGGACGGCACACCGGTGCTCGACATCAAGCCGTACCTGGCCGAGTTCGGCCCGCGCGGTGGGCTCCGGCAGCCCGCGTGGTCGACCGAGCTGATGCGCGCCTACTACGACGGGGAGGCCTGAGCGGTGACGGAGCGCCGGCTGCGGCTCGCGGTGGTGTCCGGCGGCGGGACGGGGATCGGGCGGGCGATCGCCGCCCGGCTGGCCGGGGACGGGTGCCGGGTGGCGGTCCTGGGGCGCCGGGCGGCCGTGCTGGAGGAGGCCCGGGCGGCGATCGAGCGCACGACCGGGCCGGGGTCGGTGGTGCCGTTGGCGGGTGACCTGGCGGATCCGGCGGCAGTCGAGCGGGTGGCCGCCCGGATCGCCGAACTCGGCCCGGTGGACGTGCTGGTGAACAACGCGGGCGCGATCATCACCCCGCCCGAGGACGACGGCCTGGCCGCGCTGGCCGCATCCTGGCGGCGGGACCTGGACACCAATCTGCTGACCGCCGTGCTGCTGACCACGGCGCTCCAGGGGGCGCTGCGCCGGCCCGGCGGCCGCCTGGTCGTGATCAGTTCGGCGGCCGCCCAGCGCGGTGGCGCGGGCCCGCACTCGGCCGGCTCGTACGCGGCCGCGAAGGCGGCGCTGCACGGCTGGGCGTTCGGCCTGGCACGGCAGTTGGGGCCGGACGGGATCACGGTGAACGTGCTGGCGCCGGGCTACGTGGCGGACACCGAGATCTTCGGCGCGGACCGGAACGAGGAGTTCCACGCCCGGAAGGTCGCCGACACCCTGGTCGGCCGGGCCGGCACGCCCGAGGACGTCGCCGAGGCGGTCGCCTACATCGCCTCGCCGGCGGCCGGCTACCTCACCGGGCAGGTGATCGGGCTGAACGGGGGCGCGGTGCTGGGCAGATGAGCCGTTCATCGGACGTCTACCCCCACTGCCTACGGTGAGTCCCCGTACCGACCGGGCCCGACCACAGGAGTCTCCGCTGTCCAGGATCATCACCACCGCCCTGCCCGCGCACGGGCACGTCAGCCCGCTGCTGGCCATCTCAGCCGACCTCGCCGCGCGCGGCCACGAGGTGGTCTTCCTCGGCGGCTCGCGCTTCGCGGAGGCGGCCGGGCGGGCCGGGGTGCGCTTCGCCGCGCTCCCCGCCGAGGCCGACTGGGACGACCGCGACCTCGACGGGTCCTTCCCGGGCCGGGCGGAGCTGCCGCCCGGCCCGGAGCGGATCGCCTTCGACGTGCGGCACGTCTTCCTCGACCCGGTGCCGCACCAGTACCGGGCCCTGCTTGCGCTGCTGGCGCGGTTCCCGGCCGACGCCGTGGTCGCGGACGCCTTCGTCCAGGGCGTGCTGCCGCTGGCGCTGGCCCGCCCGAGGGCGGAGCGCCCGGCGCTGATCGGGGTCGGGATCACCCCGGCGATGCTGCCGAGCGCGGACACCGCGCCGTTCGGGCTGGCGCTGCCGCCGCTGCCGGGGGAGGAGGGCCGGATCCGCAACCGCTCCTTGCAGGAGGAGATGGACCGGCGCGGCGAGCCCTTGCAGCGGTACGCGGAGAAGGTGTTCGCGGAGGCGGGCGTCCAACTGCCGGCGGGACCGCGCGGGCTGGCCCAGGTGACGGTTCCGGACGTGTACCTGCAGCTGACCGTGCCGGGCTTCGAGTACCCGCGCTCCGACGCGCCCTCCTCGTACCGCCTGATCGGCGCGCTGCCGGGGAACGTCGGCGAGGGGCAGCCGCTGCCCGGGTGGTGGGCGGAGGTCACCGGTGAGCGGCCGGTCGTGGTGGTGACCCAGGGGACGCTGGCCAACGGCGACCTGGGCGAGCTGGTCGCCCCGACGGTCCGCGCGCTGGCGGACCGGGACGTGCTGGTGGTGGCCGCCACCGCCCGCCCGGACGGGCCGCGGGCGCTGGCCGAACTGCTGGGCGGCCGGCTGCCGGAGAACGTCCGGGCCGCCGGGTACGTGCCGTTCGAGCGGCTGCTGCCGCACACCGACGTACTGGTGAGCAACGGCGGCTACGGCGGGGTGCAGACCGCGCTGCGGTACGGGGTGCCGGTGGTGGTGGCCGGGGCGAGCGAGGACAAGCCGGAGGTCGCGGCCCGGGTGCAGTGGGCCGGTGTCGGGCTGGACCTGCGCACCGGCCGCCCGGCCCCGGAGGCGGTCGGCCGGGCGGTGGAGCAGGTGCTCGCCGAGGGCCGGTTCCGCGCACGGGCCCGCGCGCTGGGCGCGGAGTTCGCGGCGTACCGGCCGTTCGACACCATCGCGGAGCTGGTCGGCTCGCTCTGAGCCGGACCGAACGGTTCCGGACCGACGCGGACCGAACGGTTCCGGCCCGGCGAGGTCAGTCCCCGTCGGCGTCCGGCTCCGTGGTGGGCGTGGCGGCGGCCCCGCCCTTGCTGATGCCGAGCTTGGCCTCGGCCGTCGTCCAGTCGGTGGCGATCGCCTGCTGGGCGGCGGTCAGGGTGACCTGGCCCTTGCAGATCGCGGTGTGCAGGTGGGTCTCCACCGAGTCCTTGGGGTTGTTCGGGCCCTTGCCCGGGACGTGGCCGGGGGAGGGCGGCTGGATCCACAGGTTGCGCGGGTCGTTGGGGTCGCCGCCGAGCTGGAGGCTGATCAGGTGGTCGTACTCGGCGTCGCCCATCGGGCCGGTGTAGCCGTAGGACTTGGCGTTCTCGGTCTTTTCCTTGCCGGTGACGTTCACCGGCGGGCGGATGGTCGAGGTGTAGCCGCCCGGCTTGCAGATGGTGTCGTTGATGTTGCCCTGGTTGACCGCCGGGCTGATCGCGCCCGGGGTGCAGTTCGGGTCGGGCAGCGGCTGCTTGTCCGCCGTGTAGCGGTAGTGGCAGCTGCCCGCCGCGGGCTGCGGCTGGGCGTCGTAGGAGCTCTTCGGCCCGGGGCCGGTCACGATCGAGGCCGGGGCGGGGTGGGCGGCGTCGCCGGCGGCCGCCGGGGCGGAGCCGGGGGCGCTGCTGTGGGAGGAGGCCTTGCCGCCGGAGCTGTCCTTGGCGGTGTGGCCGCCGCCGGACGAGCAGCCTGCGGCGGCGGCGAGCAGGACGGCCGCGGCTATGGCAAGGGCGCCTCGGGCGGGTGCCGGCACGGAGTTCCTCCAGGTCGTTGCGGTGGCACGGGCGGCCGGTCGACGAAGGTGCCGGGGGCCGCGCCAGCGGACACTACCGTGTCGAGGGGGCCGAAGGGGTGACGCCACGTCCGGCGCGGGAGGACGGCGGCGGGCGCGCGGAATCGTTTTCGCACTCCTGACGCCTCGACGAGTGCGCCACGGCCTGGCCGGCACGGCCCCCGGCACCGCCCCCGGCACGGCACTCGGTCACGACCCCCGGCGACGGCACCGGGGCCGGTGGGACCGTCAGACCGACCGCAGCGCCGTGATCCAGTCGCTGATCAGGTCCTCCAGCACGCCCAGCGGCAGGCTGCCGTGCCCGATCACCTCGTGGTGGAACTCACGTACGTCGAAGAGCCCGCCGAGCTCGGCCCGGGCCCGCTCGCGGTGCCGGACGATCTCCCGACGCCCGATCAGGTACGCGGTGGCCTGGCCCGGCCAGGCGATGTAGCGGTCGATCTCGTTGCGGACGTTGGCCTCCGGGGTGGCCGTGTTGTCCCGCAGGTAGTCCATCGCCCGCTGCCGGGACCAGCCGTAGTGGTGCAGCCCGGTGTCCACCACCAGGCGCACCGCGCGCAGCGCGTCCATCGACAGCATGCCGAAGCGGGACAGCTCCGAGCCGTACAGGCCCATCTCGTCGGCCAGCCGCTCGGTGTACAGGCCCCAGCCCTCGACGTGCGCGGTCAGCTGGCCGTTCGGCCGCTGCCGGAACTCCGGCAGGTGGTGCAGGGTGCGGGCGAGCGCGAGCTGGAGGTGGTGGCCGGGCACGCTCTCGTGGAAGGCGA
This sequence comes from Kitasatospora sp. NPDC029367, assembly GCF_055569135.1. NCBI lineage: Bacteria > Bacillati > Actinomycetota > Actinomycetes > Kitasatosporales > Streptomycetaceae > Kitasatospora > Kitasatospora sp. NPDC029367. The sequence goes on along the minus strand of NZ_JBVHYH010000115.1, from coordinate 12,462 downwards.
TCGCCTCGTACTCGTAGCTGAACCGGCTCCCCGGGTTCAGGGTGTTGATCCAGTGGGTGCCGGGCAGCCCGCCCGGGCCCGGCGGCTGGTAGTAGGCCAGCGGCGCGGTCTCCGCCTCCAGCGGGTCGATCTCCCGGGTCACGCAGTCGGCGATCGGGTACGGGCGGAACCAGTCGGCCGAGGCGCGCCGGGCCCGGTCCAGGGCGTCGTCCACCAGGGCGACGATCTCGGCCGCGCTGCCGAAGCGCAGCGAGCGGTCCTCGCGCAGCGCGGTCAGCACCTCGTCGGTGCCGCTGATGCCGAGCAGCCGGGCGCCCAGCTCGCCGAACTCCTCACGCAGCGCCGCCACCGTCTCCAGGCCGATCCGGTGCACCTCCTCCGGGCCGAGCCCCGGCCGGGTGAAGCGGGCGACGGCGTCCGCGTAGCCCTCGTCGCCGCCGGGCACGTAGCAGACCCCGGCCTCGGCGTCCGGGCGGGCGGCCGGTGCCAGCCGCTGGGCCAGCCCGGCCCGGTAGCGGGCGATGGCGGGGCGCACGCCCTCGCGGACGATGGCCCGGGCCCGTTCGAACTCCGGGCGGCCCTGGAGCGGGCGCAGCAGCTGGTCGGCGGTCGGGTCGGCGGCCAGGTAGCCGTCCAGCTGGGTGATCGCGGCGTCCACGCCGCTGCGCAGCGGGTGGCGGCCCTCGGCTGCGGCGTCCAGGCTGCGGCGCAGGACACCGTCGAAGTAGCCGGGCAGGCCGGCCAGCCGCTCCAGATAGGCGTCGGTGCCCTCGTGGTCGACGGCGGTCATGGCGAGCGAGGCGAAGACCGTGTTGTGCGGGGCGACGATGGTCGCGGAGACGCTGAAATCGTCGAGGCCGTGGGTGATCCGGCCGTCGTTGTCGTCGATCAGCCGGGCGAGCACCCGGTGGGTGGTGCGGTCCTCGCCGGTGAGCCCGTCAAGCGGGATCGCCGCCAGCCGGGTGGCGAGGCCGCGGAGCACCTCGCGGTGGCGCAGGGCGGCCTCGCGGGACGGGTCGGGCACCCCGTGGGCGTAGCCCTCGGTGCCGGCGAGGGTGGCCTCGAAGGGGTCGTGGTCGTTCTCGGCGGCGAAGAACTCGTCCGCGAGGGCGGCCAGTTCGGTGTGGGGGGAGGAGGGGGCGGCGCGGTGGGAGGTGTCGTTCGGCTGCTCGGTCATGGGGGCGCTCCCGGGTCCGGTGGGGGCAGTGCGACACGGGTTCCCTGGGGGCCCGATCGGGCCGATTATTCGGAGCGGCGACGGCGCGGTCAATACGCACCGGGGGGAGAGGAGTTCGGGCCGCCGACGGTGAACGCGCCGCCGCTGACGGCGTCTTCGGCCGGCCCGCAGGTACCGGGCGGGCGACCAAGGCAGCGGGCTCCGGGCTCCGGGCTCCGGGCACGACGGTGCCGGCGTCCGTCCTCTCTGGACGAACGCCGGCACCGGTGCAGCGAGGGGGTCGGCGGCCGGCCCCCGAGGGGCTCAGTTGCCCTGGTTCTCCTTGGCGGCCTTCTCGGCGGCCTCCTTCTCGCGCTTCGCCTTGATCCGGGCGGTCTCCTTGCGGAGGTCCGCCTGGTTGGCGCGCTCGTGCTGGAGCCACAGCGGGTTCTCTGCCTTGATGGCGTCGACCTCGGCGGTGGTCAGCGCCTCGGTCACCCCGCCGCGGGCCAGGCCCGAGATGGAGATGCCGAGCTTGGCGGCGATCACCGGGCGCGGGTGCGGGCCGTTCTTGCGCAGCTCCTGGAGCCACTGCGGCGGCTCGGCCTGCAGCGCGTTGAGCTCCTCGCGGGAGACCACGCCCTCCTGGAAGTCGGTCGGCGCGGCTGCGAGGTAGATCCCCAGCTTCTTGGCCGCCGTGGCCGGCTTCATGGTCTGGCTGGTCTTCTGCTTGAGCGGTGTCATGGAACAAGGGTAAGGGAGTGTGCGGGCGCTTCCGGTCACGGTCGGTAGCCTTGCCCTGTGACAGACATGCAGGTGAACCCGCCGTTCCGGCTCGCGTACGTCCCGGGCGTGACCCCCGGCAAATGGGCCCGGGTCTGGGTCGAACGGCTTCCGGACGTGCCGCTCGACCTCGTCGCGGTGCCCTCCACCGACGGCGAGCGGGCCCTGCGCGAGGGCGCGGTGGACGCCGGACTGGTCCGGCTGCCGGTCGACAAGGACGTGCTGAGCGCGATCCCGCTGTACACCGAGACCACCGTGGTGGTCTTCCCCAAGGACCACTGGCTGGCCGCGGCCGAGGAGGTCGCCCTCGACGAGCTCGCCGACGAGGTGGTCTTCCACCCGCTGGACGACACCCTCGGCCTCACGGCCGGGACCCTGCCCGGGCGCCCGGCGATCGCCCGCCCGGACACCACGGCGGACGCGGTCGAGCTGGTGGCGGCCAACGTCGGCGTGCTGCTGGTGCCCCAGTCGCTGGCCCGGCTGCACCACCGGCGGGACCTCACCTACCGGACGGTGCCGGAGGCGCCGCAGTCGCAGGTCGCACTGGCCTGGCCGCAGGAGCGGACCACGGACCTGGTGGAGGAGTTCATCGGGATCGTCCGGGGGCGCACCGTCAATAGCTCGCGCGGCCGCGGGGCGGGACAGCCGGCCGAGGCCGAGCCGAAGAGCCAGCCGAAGAAGGCGGCGGCGCCGCGCAAGCCGCAGCAGCAGAAGGCCGGCGGCCAGAAGGCGGGTGCACAGAAGGCGGGCGGCCAGCGGACCGGCGCGCAGAAGGGCCGGGGCGGCCCGGCCGCAGCCCGGCGCGGGAAGCCGAAGCGGCGCTCCTGACGGCCGCCGGGGAGTAGCGTCGGCCCCGTTTCCGGACGGTCGCTCCGGAGCGTCCTGGCGGGAGGAGCGGGGCCGTGTGGCATGACCTGGTGGTCGTCCAGATTCCGATCGTGGAGAAGATCCTCCGGACGATCGCCGTCTACGTGCTGATCCTGGTGCTCTTCCGGCTGGCCGGGAAGCGCGGGCTGGCGGGGCTGAACACCTTCGACATCGTGGTCGTGTTCCTGCTCTCCAACGTGGTGCAGAACGCGATCATCGGCAACGACAACAGCCTGCTGGGCGGTGCGATCGGCGCCGTCACCCTGATCGCGGTGAACGCCGGGGTCACCCGCTGGCTGGCCCGCGACCCGCGGGCCGCGCGGATCCTGGAGGGTGTTCCCACCACGGTGGTCCGTGACGGCAGGCTGGTGCCCGGCGCGCTGCGCGAGCTGGCGCTGCGCCCGTCCGAGCTGGAGCACGCGATCCGGATGCAGAACGGCGACAACGTGAGCGATGTGGCGCGGGCCCGGCTGGAACCGGACGGGCAGCTGCTGGTCACCCTTCGGGAGGCCGAGCGGAGTGCCACCAAGGGCGACGTCGACGAGCTGCGGGAGCGGCTGGCGGCGATCGAGCGGCTGCTGACCGCGCTCGCCGAGGAGCGCCGCCCGCCGCGCTGAACGCCCGCGTCGTTGAACGCCCGCGTCGTTGAACGCCCGCGTCCCGACGGCCCCGCCGCGCGCCACCCGCCGGCCCCGCCCGGGGCGGTCAGCCGCCGGTACGGGCCGTCAGCCGCCGGTACGGGCGGCGGCGGCCGGGGCGGCGGCGCGGCGCCGGCCGCGGGCGGTGGCGGCGGCCAGGGCGAAGCCGAGGGCGGCGGCGAGGAGGTGGCCGACGGTGGTGAACTCGGGCAGCGGGCCGGGCCACTCCTCGTCGCCGGTGAGCGGCCAGGCGAGCACGAAGGCGGCCCAGGGCAGTCGGGCCCAGCGGGGCAGGGCGAGGGTGGCGAAGGCGAGGGCGCCCTGGGCGCCGTAGCTGATGCCGTAGTCGGAGGCCGCCCGGACGCTCTCCGGGTACCAGCCCTGGTGGAGGGCGAGCAGGATCACCAGCGCGGTGATCAGGGTGGCTCCGACGTGCCCGGCCAGGAAGACGGCGGCGGCGCGGGGCGTGCCGAAGCGGCGTTCGGCCCAGGCCAGGCCGACGACGATGCCGAGGCCGAGGGTGATCAGGGTGCCGCCGAAGCCGGTGGAGGTGATGTCGGTGAGCGTGCCGTCGTACAGCAGGGCGCTGCCGACCAGGGCACGGAGCGGGTGGTCGTGCAGGTTGTCCAGGTTGGTGCTGATGTAGTTCCGCAGGTCGTCGGCCTGTTCCTCGGTCAGCCCGTACTCGACCCAGGCGTGCCCGAGGAGCAGCAGCCCGACGTAGACGAGGGTCAGCGGCGAGCGCCGCGGGTACGTGCGGACGATGCGCAGCAGCGTGCTGAGGAGCCCCAACGGGGGTCGAGCGTTCATGTTCTGATGGTGTCCCGGTCGAGCGGCTGGTCCGGCCGGTCCGGATGCGGCCGGCCACCTCGGGACAGTACCGAACCGCGCTGCCGGATGCCCGTGGCGGCTCAGCGGATCCGGCGGGCGAGCGTGGCGGTGAACGGGCGGGGGGAGAGCGAGGCGCTGCGCTGCGGGCGGACGGGCCTGCCGGGGGTGGGGGTGACGGTCCAGTGGGCGGCGATGCCGGCCAGGGCGAGGGCGGCCTCGGTGCTGCCGAAGGCCTCGCCGATGCAGCGGCGGGCGCCGAGGCCGAAGGGGGCGTAGGTGCCGGGGGCGGGGCGGGCGGTGGTGAGCCAGCGGTCGGGGTCGAAGCGGTCGGGGCAGGGGAAGAGGTCGGCCCGGCGGTGCAGCAGGTAGGGGCTGTACAGGACGGTGGCGCCGGCCGGGAGGGGGTGGCCGCCGAGTTCGGTGGCGGTGGCGGTGGTGCGGCTGAGGATCCAGGCCGGCGGGTGGAGCCGCAGGGTCTCGCTGACGATCCGGGCGGTGAGCGGCAGGGCGGGCAGGTCCTGGTGGCGGGCGGGGCGGCCGTCGAGGACGGTGTCGAGTTCGGTGTGCAGGCGCTCGCGGACGGCGGGGTTGGCGGCGAGCAGGGTCCAGGCCCAGGAGAGGGTGGCGGCGGTGGTCTCCATGCCGGCCAGCAGGAAGGTGACCACCTGGTCGTGGACCTCGTCGTCGGACAGGCCGCGCCCGTCCTCGTCGCGGGCGTCGAGCAGCATCGAGAGCAGGTCGTGGTGGTCGGTGCCGGCGGCGCGGTAGTCGCCGATCAGGCGGTCGGTGATCTCCCGGAGGTCCCGCCGGGCGCAGGCGAAGCGGCGGTTGCCGGGGGTGGGGATCCGGTCGGCGCCGGGCAGCGGCAGCATCATCCGCCGGGCGACCCCGCGGGCGACCTGGTCCATGGCGGCGTGCACGGGCAGCGAGCCGGCCCGTTCGTGGGCGGCGAACAGGCAGCGGGCCGTGACGGCGGTGGAGAGGCGGTACATCGCGGCGGGCACGTCGACCACGTCGCCGTCGCGCCAGCCGGCGGTGGCGCCGGAGATCTCCTCGGCCATCAGGGCGGCGTAGCCGGGCAACCGGTCGCGGTGGAAGGCGGGCTGGAGCATCCGGCGCTGGCGCCGGTGGTCGGCGGCGGGGCAGGTGGCGAGGCCGTTGCCGAAGGCCTCGCGGGCCTTCTCGACGACGATGCCGCCCTTGTCGTAGGTGTGGTCCTCGGTGAGCAGACGGCGCACCAGGTCGGGGTGGCAGACGACGTACGCGTCGAGCGGGCCGAGCCGGATCCGGACCAGGTCGCCGTGGGCGGCCAGGCCGGCCACGAAGTCGTGCGGGTTGCGGAGCAGGGCGGGGGCGTGGCCGAGCAGGGGGAGCGCACCGGGGGCGGTGGCCGAGGTGTAGCGGGCGGTGGGGTGGTACTGGGTGGGCACGGGCGTCACCTCGGGGAGGGCGGGTCGGTCGGGCGTCGGTGATCTTTCCCGGCGGCCGCCGGTGAAACGGTCCGGGAACGGCGGGTGGGGTGAACGCGGGGGCGCAGGCCGAACGCCCGTGCGCCGGGGCGGCCTTGACACCCGGGCGGGGCCCGGCCCGGCGCCCGGAGCGCGGTCGCCGGAGGCCCGGCCCGGCGCCCGGGGCGCGTTCGCCGGAGGCCCGGGGTGGGTTCGCCGGGGGCCCGGACGGCGGTTCCGGGGGCGGGCGCAGGGGGTTTCCGCGCGCGGTGCCGCGCGCCTAGACTGCGAGCTCCGCACCATTACCGGCCGGTACTACCGGCTGGTACCGCCAGTCAGTTCGGTACTACCGGTTGGGAGTTGGGATGGCCGACGAGCGGGCCCACGCGTTCACCGACGACGCCCTCGGCGCACACGACGCGGTGGCACTGGCCGCCCTGGTCCGGGCCGGTGAGGCCCACCCCCGCGAGCTGGTCGCGGCCGCCGTCGCCCGCGCCGGGCGGATCGACGCCGCGCTGCTGCCCGTCGCCCACGCCGCCTACGACCGGCCCCGGATCAGCCGGGCGGGCATCGACGGCCCGCTCTGGGGCGTGCCGACCTACCTCAAGGACAACGTCGACCTGCGCGGCCTGCCGACCGGCATGGGCAGCGAGGCCTTCCGCGCCCGCCCGGCCCGCCGCAACGCGCCCTTCACCGACCAACTGCTCTCCACCGGCCTGGCCGTGCTCGGCAAGACCCGGCTGCCCGAGTTCGGGCTGAACGCCTCCACCGAGTTCGCCACCGCCCAGCCGGTGCGCAACCCCTGGAAGACCTCCCACTCGCCCGGCGCCTCCTCCGGCGGCGCGGCCGCGCTGGTCGCCGCCGGGGTGGTGCCGATCGCCCACGCCAACGACGGCGGCGGCTCGATCCGCATCCCGGCGGCCTGCTGCGGCCTGGTCGGCCTCAAGCCCACCCGCGGCCGGCTGGTCACCAACGCCCAGGGCGGCAAACTGCCGATCGACCTGGTCACCGACGGGGTGGTGACCCGTACGGTGCGCGACACCGCCGCCTTCTTCGCCGCCGCCGAACGCCACCACCGCAACCCCGGGCTGCCCCCGCTCGGCCTGGTCGAGGGCCCGAGCGGGCGCCGGCTGCGGATCGGGCTGGTGGTCGACTCGCCCACCGCCAAGACCGACGAGGCGACCCGCCGGGTGGTCGAGGAGACCGCCGCCCGGCTGGAGGCGATGGGGCACCGGGTGGTGCCCACCACGCTGCCCTTCGGCGAGGAGTTCTCCCGCGACTTCCTGGCGTACTGGGGCTACATCGCCTGGGTGATCGCGCTCACTGGCCGGGTGCTGCTCGACCCGGGCTTCCGGGCCGGGAAGCTGGACGGGCTCACCACCGGGCTGCGCAACAGCTTCCGGGCGCAGTACCGGCGCACCCCGGGCGTGCTGCGCCGGCTGCGCCGGGCCGAGGCCGTGTACGCGGGGATCTTCCGCGAGCACGACGCGATCCTCTCCCCGGTGCTCGCCCACACCGCCCCGCCGATCGGCCACCTCAGCCCCAACGTGGCCTTCGACGAGCTGATCGAGCGGCTGCTGCGCTACGTCGCCTTCACTCCGGTCAACAACGTGACCGGCGGCCCCGGCATCGCGCTGCCCGCCGGGGCGGCGCCGGGCGGCCTGCCGATCGGGGTGCACCTGTCGGCCGCGCACGGCCAGGAGCGGCTGCTGCTGGAGCTGGCCTACGAGTTGGAGGCGGACCGGCCCTGGCGGCGGATCCAGGACTGACCGGGGAACCCGGGAAGGGGCGGGTCGGTCAGGAGGCCGCGACCGCCCGGGCCGCGTGCACCTCGTGGTGCAGCCGGGCCAGCGCGCAGTCCGGCGCCGGCGGGTCCGGGTCTCCCGGGGGCACCGGCGCGCCGCTGCGCAGCGACTCGGCCAGGTCGGTCAGCTCCCGGGCGACGGCGCCCACCTCGGCCGGGGTCGGCACCGGGGCGCCGTGCTCGACCCGCACCCGGGTGGCGGTGGTGGTGTCGACGATCCGCTCCACCGCGATCACCAGCGGCCACCAGGCCTCCGCCCGGGCGCCGACCGGCGGCGGCTCGGTGAGCGCCCGCTGGAACTCGCTGCGCACCGCCGAGAGGTCCCGGTAGAGCCGGCGCCGGTAGCGGGCCCGGGCGGGCTCGTCATGGCCCGGCGCCGTGGTGAAGGCCAGCGAGACGTACGAGGCGGCGTCCTGCACGGCGTCGGCCAGCCGGTCGCCGATCCGGGTGTGCCAGGACTCCGGCCAGAGCAGGTACCCGGCCAGCAGGGCGATGGCGCAGCCGATCAGCGAGTCGTAGAGCCGGGGCAGCACCAGGTGGAAGCCCTGGTGGTTGAGCAGGTCGGAGAGCATCAGGATGACCGGGGTGATCGCGGCGGTCTGGAAGGCGTACCCCTTCACGGACAGCACCGGGATCAGCGTGGCGAGCGCCGCCATCACCGGCACGTCCCACCAGCCGTGCGGCACCTCGGCGAGCACCGGCACGGCGACCAGCAGCCCGGCGGCCGTCCCGAGCGCGCGCAGCACCGCGCGGGAGAACACCGAGCCGAAGTCCGGTTTCAGCACGAAGGTCACCGTCAGCGAGACCCAGTACGAACGCGGCACGGCGATCACCGACACCAGCACCTGGGCCAGCCCGATGCACAGCGCCAGCCGCAGCCCGTACCGCCAGGACGCGCCGGACAGCAGCAGCCCCCGGGCCGTCCGGCGGGCCCGTACCCGCAGGCCGGCGGGCCGGCCGAGCCGGTCGTCGGCGGCGTACGGGTCGGGCTCGGCCTCGTGCACCACGGTGGCGGCGTGCCCGATGGCCTGGGCCAGTGCGCGGGTGGACGGGCCGCGCGGCTCGGGCAGGTCGGGCAGGTCGAGGAGTCCGGGCGGGCCGGGCGGCGGGCCGGGGCCGCTCCGGCCGTGCTCGACGGCGGCGGCCAGCGCGCGCACCGCCGCCGGGTAGGCGGGCGGCAGCGGGCCCTCCCCGGGCGGGCGCAGCTGGGCCGCGGCCGCCCCCTCGACCACCGGGATCAGCGCGTTGAGCTGGGCGAGCAGCCGCACCAGGGTGGCCGAGCGGCCGTGCCGGCGGGCGCGACGGGCCAGCAGCAGGTCGTAGGAGTGGTTGAGCGACTGGGTGAGCCCCCGGCGCCGGTCCTCGTAACCGGGTGAGCCGGCCGCCTCCAGCAGTCCGGCGACCGCCCGGTAGGTGTCGGCCACCGTCGCCCGCTCGGGCGTGCCGCCGCGGAAGGGCCAGGCGAGCAGGGTCAGCGCGAGCACCAGCAGGCCGCCGAGCAGCAGCAGGGCGGGCGGCAGCCACCACGGGGACGGCATCGGCAGGCCGGCCCCGACCACGGCGTTCAGCAGCAGGAGCAGGCCGGAGACGGAGGCGACCGCGCCGACCGAGGAGATCATGCCGGACACCAGGGCGACCACCGTCAGGGCCACCACGGCCGTCCAGCCGGTGCCGAACACCTGGGTGCCGACCAGCACGCCGAGGGCGCCGAACAGCTGCGGCACGGCGATGTTGAACACCCGCATCCGGTAGGCGTCGGCGGTGTCCCCGATCACCCCGGACAGCGCGCCCATCGACACCAGCGCGCCGTAGCCGGTCCGGCCGGTGGCGGTGCCGACGGCGAGCGGGGCGGCGAGCGCCACCGAGGCGCGGGCCGCCGCGGCCCAGGGGACCGGCGCGTCCCGGGGCCGCAGGCTCGCGGTCAGCCAGCCGGGCGGGGCCAGCCGGGGACGTACCGGTCCGGTGCGTGCCGGTCGGGGACGTGCCGGTCGGGGACGTGCCACAGACCCAACGTACGTGCGCAACGGATTCGGGGCGCGTGGGGTTCAACTCCGCGCGATTATGTCAATTCTCGAAACATACCCCGCCTTATGTCAGTTTCCGAAACATAAAGCGAAGCTCCAGAACCGCCGTGAACTGCGCTGATTCCCAATCGGTAACCTGCGAGAAAGGGTTGACACCATTAGTTGGTCTAGTCCAACGTATGGGGAAGCGCGGTCCGGCGCAGGCTGATGTGGGGTGAGTGCCCTTGCCGGACGGGCGAGTTGGCCCCCTGACGTGGCGTTGTGCGCTGCTCGGGGGCCGAGGCGAGAAGGAGCGCATGCGGACGGGGAGCCGGTCCGCGCACCGAATTCCCCGTCCGGCCGACGACCGGCCAGCGGCTCGCCGCGCCCGCACCGGGCGCCCGAGAACGCGCTGCATCGACCACGAACCACGGAGTGACCGCCCATGCCGAGCCCTGACGAACACCCCGAGGAATATCTGTACCGGGCCGCCTCCGCGCGCCCCTACTTCAGTGCCGACACCGAGAGCTACCTCGCCGCCACAGCCCTGCGCGAACTGCGCAAGAAGCACCCGCTGCGAGTGCTCTCCGAGGAGGACTTCGCGCACTGGCAGACCTACGGCTACGTCGTGGTCCGGCAGGCGATCCCGGCCGCGGCCGCGCAGCGACTGCTCGACTTCGCCTGGGAGTTCCAGGGCCTGTCGCCCGACCGCCCCGAGGACTGGTACCGCGAGCGCGACCACCGCGACGAACTCGACCGGCACCTGCACATCTACGGCTTCGTCGAGGCCTACCACCACCAACTCATCTGGGACAGCCGCCAGTCGCAGCGCGTCTACGACGCCTTCGTGGACGTCTGGGACTGCGAGGAGCTCTGGGTCACCCTCGACCGGCTCAACCTCAACCCGCCGAACGTCCGCAACCGCGACCGCGCCCTGATCGAACCCACCGACAAGGGCTTCGACATCGAACTGCACTGGGACGTCGACACCACCCGCGCCATGCTGCCGCAGCGTGTCCAGGGCATCATCGCGCTCAACGACACCGCCCCCGACCACGGCGGCTTCCAGTGCGACCCGGAACTGTTCCGTCGCCACAACGAGTGGCAGGCCGCCCAGCCCGCCGACCGCGACCCGATCCGCCCCGACATCGACCGCGCCGAGTTCCCGGTCGTCCGCCCCGAGTTGAAGGCCGGCGACCTGCTGATCTGGAACGGCCTGCTCGCCCACGGCGTCGCCCCCAACACCTCCGCGAACGGCGTGCGCTCCGTGCAGTACCTGTCCATGATGCCCGCCCTGGAGGAGGCCGAGCCGCTGCGCCGCTCCCGGGTCGAGTCCTGGCGCACCCTCGCCACCCCGGACTGGAACCGCACCCTGGTCGGGGACGCCGAGCGGCCCGAGGCGCTGCGCTACGGACCGGCCGAACTCACCGAACTGGGCGAGAAGTTGCTCGGCCTGCGGTCCTGGACCGGCCGGAGCTTCGAGGACTCGGGTGCCGAGCAGCCCACGGGGGAGCGGGAATGCACGCCGTCTGCCTGACCCTGCCCACCAACCGCGCCTGCGCCGACACCGTCACCGCCGTCGGCGCCGAAGCCGCCCACGCCGCCCGGACCTTCGGCGTCCGGGTGCACCTCCTGGTGCTCGACTCCGCCGAACCGGCGGACCGCGCCCGGCACGCCGCCGCCCTCGCCGCACTGCCGCCCACCGAAGGCGTGGTCGCCCACCACCTCGACGAGGACGCCCAACGCGCCTTCCTGCGCCGGGTGATCGAGCGCGCCGCCCTCCCCGACCCGGACCGGCTGCTCGACCTGATGCTGCCCGACGCCGTCTCCTACGGCGCCTGCACCAACCGGGCCTTCCTGCTGGCCGCCGCCCTCGGCTGCGCCTCCGTGCACCGCCGCGACTCCGACAGCCGCTACCAGTGGCACGACGGCGCCCCCGTCTTCCCGATCGACCACGAACTCGCCACCATCGGCCTCAAGGCCGCCGACGCGGCCGCCGCCGTCACCGAGCACACCCTCGACCCGGCCGACGCCGACAAGCCCGTCGCCCTGGTCGGCGCCTCCTTCATCGGCGAACTCTCCGTCGACCTCGGCGAGATCCGCGACCTGGACCCGGAGGTCTACCACGACCTGGTCGCGCTCTGGGCGCCCACCGGGGCCACCGAGCAGGAGCGGCGGGAACTCGTCGCCGACTCCTTCACCGGCGGCGGAACCGACCCGTTCACCGTCGACCGCGCCGTGCTCGGCCGGCCCGACATCTGGCGGATCGACATGTGCAACATCGCCCTCGACCGCGAGGTCTACGAACGCGTCCCGCTGCCGCCCGCCACCGACACCATCGGCAGCGACTACTTCCTGCACCACCTGGTGCACGACGCCACCCTGCCCGGGGTGACCCACAACCGGCACATCGTCAACTACTACACCCCGGAACGACGCACCGGCTCCGGCTTCACCGCCTACCAGGAGCGCTACGCCAAGTTCCTGCTCTCCATGCTCTACCTCCACCCCGTCTACTCCGAGCTGGAACGGGCCGGCGACACCCTGCTGGACGAGCACCACCACGTCCGCCCCGGGCTGATCGCCGACGCCGCCCGCCGCAGCGCCGCGACCGACCGCGCCGAGAACCACCGGCGGCTCGCCGAGCTCGACCGCTGCTACCGGCAACTCGGCGGCCGATACGCCGAGTTCGCCGACCACCTGGCGCCCCGACGGGCGCAGCTGCTCGACCGGGCGCAGGCCGACATCGAGGACTTCGCCCTGCTGATCGACGCGTGGGGCCCGCTCGTGCGGGCCGGTAAGGCCACGCCCGCCGACCGGCTGCCGGGTTAGGGCGCGTCTTGTGGATCAGGCCAGGCCCGCGACGCCAGGGCACGCACCTCGCCGCGTTGTCGTCGGTCGCCGATGCTCCGCATGGACTCCCTCCTCCGCC
>NZ_JBVHYH010000114.1:0-17849 GCF_055569135.1 Kitasatospora sp. NPDC029367 | reverse complement strand
ACACCCGCGTTGAGCGGCACGGCAACCACCGGAATAGGGTGATCCCGCGCACTGCGTCCTCGCTAGTGTTTGTTTCAAAAGGAATCTCCAACCCCGATCGAGCGATCGAGGCCGGGGATGTCAACATATCTGGCGTTGACTTTTGGCACGCTGTTGAGTTCTCAAGGAACGGACGCTTCCTTCGGACCGCCTTCCAGCGGGCCCTCCGGGCGCTTCGTTCTTTCGTGTTTCCAGCTTATCAGATGTTTTCCGCTCCGTTTTCCGGAGTTTCATTCATCCGATTAGGCTTTTGCCTTTCGGCGCTCCCGAACTCTACCAGAGTTTCTCGGTCCGTTTTCCCGGCAGTTCTCGAATTCGCATTCGCATTCGAGGACTTCCTTGGGGCTCGTCCCGTGGGGCAACCCGGAGAACATTACGCACCGGGTCGCCCCACGTCAAACCGGCCTCAGCGGGGCCGGACGAGGGTCTGGAGCGGGGCTCAGACCTCGACGACGACCGGCAGGATCATCGGCCGGCGGCGGTAGTTGTCCGCGACCCACTTGCCGATGGTCCGGCGGACGAGCTGCTGCACCTGGCGGGGCTCCAGCACGCCGTCGCTCGCCGAACGGTCCAGGGCCTCCTGGAGCTTGGCAATGACCGGCACGAAGGCGTTGTCGTCGATGCCGGAGCCACGGGCCTGGATGGTCGGGCCGCCGACCATCTTGCCGTTGGTCGTGTCGACCGCGACGAAGACCGAGATGAAGCCCTCCTCGCCGAGGATCCTGCGGTCCTTGAGCGAGGCCTCGGTGATGTCGCCGACCGAGGCGCCGTCCACGTAGACGTAGCCGGCCCGGACCTTGCCGACGATCCGGGCGACGCCCTTCTCCAGGTCGACGCAGACGCCGTCCTCGGCGATGACCACGCGGTTGCGCGGCACGCCGGTCGCGATGCCCAGCTCGGCGGCGGCCCGCAGGTGGCGCCACTCGCCGTGGACCGGCATCAGGTTGCGCGGCTTGCAGATGTTGAAGAAGTACAGCAGCTCGCCGGCCGAGGCGTGGCCGGAGACGTGCACCTTGGCGTTGCCCTTGTGCACGACCTTGGCGCCCCAGCGGGTCAGGCCGTTGATCACGCGGTAGACGGCGTTCTCGTTGCCCGGGATGAGCGAGGACGCCAGGACGACGGTGTCGCCCTCGACGATGCGGATCTGGTGGTCGCGGTTGGCCATCCGGGACAGCGCCGCCATCGGCTCGCCCTGGGAGCCGGTGCAGATCAGCACGACCTCCTTGTCCGGCAGGTCGTCGAGCTGCTTGACGTCGACGATCATGTTGCCGGGGACCTTGAGGTACCCGAGGTCGCGGGCGATGCCCATGTTGCGGACCATCGAGCGGCCGACGAAGGCGACCTTGCGCTTGTACTCGTGCGCGGCGTCCAGCACCTGCTGGATGCGGTGCACGTGGCTGGCGAAGGAGGCGACGATGATGCGCTTGTCGGCGTTCGCGAAAACGTTTCGCAGCGCGGCCGAGATGTCGCGCTCGTGCGGGATGAAGCCGGGGACCTCGGCGTTGGTGGAGTCCACCAGCAGCAGGTCCATGCCCTCCTCCGCCAGCTTGGCGAAGGTCGGCAGGTCGGTGAGGCGGCCGTCCAGCGGCAGCTGGTCCATCTTGAAGTCACCGGTGGCCACGACCATGCCGGCGGGGGTGCGGACCGCCACGGCGAGGGCGTCCGGGATGGAGTGGTTGACCGCGATGAACTCGCAGTCGAAGGGGCCGATGCGCTCGCGCTCGCCCTCCTTGACCTCCAGCACGTACGGCCGGATGCGGTGCTCGGCGAGCTTGGCCTCGATCAGGGCGAGGGTCAGCTTGGAGCCGATCAGCGGGATGTCCGGGTTCTCCCGCAGGAGGAACGGGACGGCGCCGATGTGGTCCTCGTGGCCGTGGGTGAGGACGATGCCGTCGACCTTGTCGAGGCGGTCCCGGATGTAGCTGAAGTCCGGGAGGATCAGGTCCACGCCGGGCTGCTCGTCCTCGGGGAAGAGGACGCCGCAGTCGATGATCAGGATGCGGTCGCCGTACTCGAGGACCGTCATGTTGCGGCCGATCTCGCCGAGGCCGCCGAGCGGAGTGATGCGGAGGGCGCCCTCCTTGAGGGCCGGGGGCGCGCCGAGTTCGGGGTGCGGGTGGCTCAAAAGACTCTCCTCACGACGCACGCCATATGCCCGGGGTCCTCCCCCTGGAGACATATGGCGTGCGTACTCAGTGTCGTTCTTCCTACTGGGTCTGTGCTCTCGCGCCTTCGGTCCGGTCCAGCGGCGGACCCGGTCGGGTCCGGCGAGCCGGGGCGCGCACGTCTGTGTCTGCTACAGGTGTACCCCGCCGGAGGCGAGATCCTGCTTCAATCGGTCGATCTCCTCGGGCGTCGCGCCGACCAGGGGCAGGCGCAGCGGCCCGGCGGGCAGGCCCTGGAGGTCCAGCGCGGCCTTGGTGAGGATCACGCCCTGGGTGCGGAACATACCGGTGAACACCGGCAGCAGGCCCTGGTGGACGGCGGTGGCCTTGGCCACATCGCCGGCCAGGTAGGCCTCGATCATCGCCTTCAACTCACCGGCGACCACGTGCCCGACGACGCTGACCACGCCGACGGCCCCGACGGACAGCAGCGGCAGGTTGAGGATGTCGTCGCCGGAGTACCAGGCGAGGCCGGAGCGGGCGATCGCCCAGGCCGCGGCGCCGAGGTCGCCCTTGGCGTCCTTGTTGGCGACGATCCGCGGGTGCTCGCCGAGCCGGACCAGGGTCTCGTGGCTCAGCGCGACACCGCTGCGGCCCGGGATGTCGTACGTCATGACCCTCAGGCCGGTGGCGTCGGCGACCTGCGTGAAGTGCCGGTGCAGGCCCTCCTGCGGGGGCTTGTTGTAGTACGGCGTGACGACCAGCAGGCCGTGCGCCCCGGCCGCCTCCGCCTGGCGGGCCAGCTCGACGCTGTGGTGGGTGTCGTTGGTGCCGACCCCGGCCACCACGTGGGCACGGTCCCCGACCGCCTCCGCCACGGCGCGGACGAGCTGGGCCTTCTCGGCGTCGCTGGTGGTCGGGGACTCACCGGTGGTGCCGTTGACGACGAGGCCGTCGTTCCCGGAGTCGACGAGGTGCGTGGCGAGGCGCTGGGCGCCGTCGAGGTCGAGCGCGCCGTCGGCGGTGAACGGGGTGACCATCGCGGTCAGCACCCGGCCGAACGGCGTCTGGGGGGTGGAGGTCGGAGCCATGCGTCCAAAGCTACTCGTAGGCGGTGGGGCGGTACCCATGCCGGTCCAGGGTTCGGACAGGCGCGCAGGCCAGGAGGCGGGGGAATGGGATCCCGGTGCTGCCCGCTCGGGGGTTCGGGCAGCACCGGGATCCGTGGTCACGAATGTAGGGAGCGGCTAGAAAAGCCGCAATCCAGACATGCCCGACACTCTGCCCATATGCCTGTCGTCCCAGGTCAGGGCGCGACCCGGCCGTGCTTCTCGAAGGCCGCATGGGTGAGCGGCATGAGCTGCGCCCACTGCTCCTCCATCTGCTCCGCGACCATCTCGATCTCGCGCTGCGGGAAGGACGGCACCGCCGAGTTCTCCCGCCGGGTGCGCAGCGAGAGGAAGTGCATCAGCGAGCGCGCGTTGCAGGTCGCGTACATCGAGGAGAACAGGCCGACCGGCAGCACCGCCCGGGCCACCTCGCGGGCCACGCCGGCCGCCAGCATCTCCTGGTAGCGGGCGTAGGACTCGCGGTACGCGGCCTCCATCGCCGCGGTGGTGGTCTCGTGCTGCTCCGGGGTGCCCTGGTGGAACTCGTACTTGCCCGGACGGCCCTGCTGGACCAGCTTGCGGTCGGCGCCCGGGACGTAGAAGACCGGCTCCAGCTCGCGGTAGCGGCCGGACTCCTCGTTGTACGACCAGCCGCTGCGGTGCCGGTGGAACTCGCGGAACACGAAGATCGGCGCGCTGATGAAGAAGGTCATCGAGTTGTGCTCGAACGGCGTGCCGTGCCGGTCGCGCATCAGGAAGTTGATCAGGCCCTTGGACTTCTCCGGGTCCTGCTGGAGCGCCTCCAGGGACTGCTCCCCCGCGGTCGACACCCGGGCCGACCAGATGACGTCCGAATCGGCGGCGGCGCTGCGGACCAGCTCCACCGTCACGTCGCTCCGGAAGCTGGGGGCCGTCGGTTCGTCGCTCACGCGTTACTCCTTGCGGGTTCGGTGCTGTGCAGCTTGATGGCGTGCTGCATGGTCTTGCGGGCGCGCGGGGTGTCGCCGGCGTCTGCGTACGCCACGGCGAGGCGGAACCAGACGCGCCAGTCGCCCGGTGCGGCCTCCGCCTCGGTCCGGCGGCGGGTGAACACCGCGTCGGCCGAGGCCCGGTCGATCCGCCCGCCGCTGGTGCGCTCCAGCTCGTCCACCGGCAGGCCGCCCTCGGCCTCCAGCTCGCGGGCGAGCTGCTCGCTGGCCCGGCCGAAGCGGACGGTCTGGCGCAGGAACCAGATGCCGATCACCGGGATCACGAAGGCGCAGAGGCCGATGCCGATGCCGAGCGGCTTTCCGGTGGCGACCAGCTGGACGCCCTCCCCCACGCAGAGGAGGGCGACCAGCAGCAGCACGCCGGACAGGACGAAGAAACCGGTACGGGAGGTCATTCCGCGCTCCTGGAGGTCGACACGGTCACAGCTCCAGGAAGTGTTCGAGGCCGAAGGTCAGCCCCGGGGTCTCGACGACCTTGCGCACGCCCAGCAGGATGCCCGGCATGAAGCTGCTGTGGTGCAGCGAGTCGTGCCGGATGGTGAGCGTCTCGCCGGTGTCGCCGAACATCACCTGCTGGTGGGCGAGCAGGCCTCGCAGCCGTACGGCGTGCACCGGGACCCCGTCCACGTCGGCGCCGCGCGCGCCGGGCAGGCTGTGGGTGGTGGGGTCCTGCTGCTTCGGCCGGCCGGCCTCGGCGCGGGCCGCGGCGATCAGCTGGGCGGTGCGGGTGGCGGTGCCGCTGGGGGCGTCGGCCTTGTTGTCGTGGTGCATCTCGACCACCTCGACGGACTCGAAGTACCTCGCGGCGATCTGCGAGAACTTCATGCCGAGGATGGCGCCGATGGAGAAGTTGGGCGCGATCAGCAGCCCGAGGCCAGGGGCCTCGGAGAGCCAGCCCTCGACGGTGGCCAGCCGCTCGTCCGTCCAGCCGGTCGTGCCGGTCACCACGTGGATGCCGTGGTGGAGGCAGTAGTCGAGGTTGCCCATCACCGAGTCCGGGTGGGTGAGTTCGACGGCGACCTGGGCCCCGGCCGCGGTCAGCTCCGCCAGCTTCGAGCCGCGGCCGAGGGTGGCCACCAGCTCGAGGTCCGGCGCGGCCTCGACGGCCTTGACCGCCTCCGAGCCGATCCGTCCGTTGGCGCCGATCACGGCGACACGCAGCGTCATAGCGACGTTCCTCTCCGGGAAGACAATCCTCAGACCAGCAGATCGGCGAGCTTGGCGGCCCGCTTGTCGTTGACCGGGCCGATCAGCGCCAGCGACGGCCGGTACGCGCCCAGCACATCACGGGCGACGGCGTGGACGTCCTCCAGGGTCACCGCGGCGATCCGCTCCAGCATGTCGTCCACCGACAGGTGGTGCCCGTAGCTGAGTTCGGCCTTGCCGATGCGGTTCATCAGCGAGCCGGTGTCCTCCATGCCGAGCACGGTGGAGCCGGAGATCTGGCCGATCGCGCGCTGCAGCTCCTCCTCGGTGATGCCGTCGGCGACCACCTTGGCGAGCTCCTCGCGGCAGATCCGCAGCACCTCCTCGACCCGCTTGGGCTGGCAGCCGGCGTAGATGCCGAACAGGCCGCTGTCCGCGTAGGAGGAGGAGTACGAGTAGACGGAGTAGGCCAGGCCGCGCTTCTCCCGGACCTCCTGGAACAGCCGGGAGCTCATCCCGCCGCCCAGGGCCGCGTTGAGCACGCCCATCGCCCAGCGGCGCTCGTCGTGCCGGGGCACGCCGGGCACGCCCAGCACCAGGTGGGCCTGCTCGGTGGAGCGGTTGAGCACCTCGACCTTGCCGGCCGTGCGCAGCGCCTTGACGCCGCGGCGGGCCTCGGCGGGCGCCGCGGTGGAGCGGGCCAGTACCGGGGCGAAGGCCTCCTGCACCTGCTTGACGACCTTGCGGTGGTCGAGGTTGCCGGCCGCGGCGACGACCAGGTTCTCCGGGCGGTAGCGGCGGTGGTAGAAGCCGGCGACCTGGTCCCGGGTGAGGGCCTTGATGGTCTCCTGGGTGCCGAGGATCGGGCGGCCGAGCGGGCCGTTGCCGAAGATCACCTTGGCGAACAGGTCGTGGACGACGTCACCCGGGTCGTCCTCGGCCATCGCCATCTCCTCGAGGATGACGCCGCGTTCGGCGTCGACGTCCTCGGCGCGGATCAGCGAGCCGGTGAGCATGTCGCAGACCACGTCGATGGCCAGCGGCAGGTCGGTGTCCAGGACCCGGGCGTAGTAGCAGGTGTTCTCCTTCGCGGTGAAGGCGTTCATCTCGCCGCCGACCGCGTCCAGGGCCGCCGAGATGTCCAGCGCGCTGCGCCGCTCGGTGCCCTTGAAGAGCAGGTGCTCCAGGTAGTGGGTGGCGCCGTTGAGCTGCGGGGTCTCGTCCCGCGAGCCGACGCCGACCCAGATGCCGAAGGTCGCGGAGCGCACCGTCGGCAGGGTCTCGGTGACGACCCGCAGGCCGCCGGGGAGGACGGTGCGGCGCACCGTGCCGGCGCCGTCGACGCCCTTGAGCAGGGTCCGGGTGGAGCCGGGACGCTGCTTTACCGCCGGGGCCTGGGCCACGGGGGGTACCTCCAGAGGAAACGCACGTGGAATGGCACGTACGGACGAACGCGTGGACAACAGGGTGCGGCCCGCACGCCGGGAGGCGTACGGGCCGCAAGGGTCAGCTAGCGGCGCTTCACTCGGAAGCGGCCTCGCCGCCTTCCTCGCCCTCGATGACCGGGATCAGGGAGAGCTTGCCGCGCGGGTCGATCTCGGCGATCTCGACCTGCACCTTGGCGCCGACGCCGAGGACGTCCTCGACGTTCTCGACGCGCTTGCCGCCGGCCAGCTTGCGGATCTGCGAGATGTGCAGCAGGCCGTCCTTGCCCGGCATGAGCGACACGAACGCGCCGAACGTCGTGGTCTTGACCACGGTGCCCAGGTAGCGCTCGCCGACCTCCGGCATGGTCGGGTTGGCGATCTGGTTGATCGTGGTGCGGGCGGCCTCGGCGGCCGGGCCGTCGGCGGCACCGATGTAGATGGTGCCGTCGTCCTCGATCGTGATCTCGGCGCCGGTGTCCTCCTGGATCTGGTTGATCATCTTGCCCTTGGGGCCGATGACCTCACCGATCTTGTCCACCGGGATCTTGATGGTGATGATGCGCGGCGCGTTCGGGGACATCTCGTCGGGCGAGTCGATGGCCTCGTTCATCACGTCGAGGATGTGCAGGCGGGCGTCGCGGGCCTGCTTGAGCGCGGCGGCCAGCACGGAGGCCGGGATGCCGTTCAGCTTGGTGTCGAGCTGCAGCGCGGTGATGAAGTTGCGGGTACCGGCGACCTTGAAGTCCATGTCGCCGTACGCGTCCTCGGCACCGAGGATGTCGGTCAGCGCGACGTAGTGGGTCTCGCCGTCGATCTCCTGGGAGATCAGGCCCATGGCGATGCCGGCGACGGCGGCCTTGAGCGGCACACCGGCGTTCAGCAGCGACATGGTCGAGGCGCAGACCGAGCCCATCGAGGTGGAGCCGTTGGAGCCGAGCGCCTCGGAGACCTGGCGGATGGCGTACGGGAACTCCTCGCGGGTCGGCAGGACCGGGAGGATGGCGCGCTCGGCGAGGGCGCCGTGGCCGATCTCGCGGCGCTTGGGCGAGCCCACGCGGCCGGTCTCGCCGACCGAGTACGGCGGGAAGTTGTAGTTGTGCATGTAGCGGCGACGCGTCTCCGGGGAGAGCGTGTCGAGCTGCTGCTCCATCCGGAGCATGTTCAGCGTGGTGACGCCCAGGATCTGGGTCTCGCCGCGCTCGAACAGGGCCGAGCCGTGGACGCGCGGGATGGCCTCGACCTCGGCGGCCAGGGTGCGGATGTCGGTGACACCGCGGCCGTCGATGCGGACCTTGTCCTTGATGACGCGCTCGCGGACGATCTTCTTGGTCAGCGCGTTGTAGGCGGCGCTGATCTCCTTCTCGCGGCCCTCGAACTCGGGGAGCAGCTTCTCGGCGGCGACCGCCTTGACGCGGTCCAGCTCGGCGTTGCGCTCCTGCTTGCCCGGGATGGTGAGGGCCTTGGCCAGCTCGTCCTTGACGGCGGCGGTCAGCGCGGCCAGGACGTCGTCCTGGTAGTCCAGGAAGACCGGGAACTCGGCGGTCGGCTTGGCGGCCTGGGCGGCCAGCTGCGCCTGCGCGGCGCACAGCACCTTGATGAACGGCTTGGCGGCGTCGAGGCCGGCGGCCACGACCTCCTCGGTCGGCGCCTCGGCGCCGCCCTCGACCAGCTTGATGGTCTTGTCGGTGGCCTCGGCCTCGACCATCATGATCGCGACGTCGCCGTCCGGCAGGACGCGACCGGCGACGACCATGTCGAAGACGGCCGACTCCAGCTCGCTGTGGGTCGGGAAGGCCACCCACTGGCCCTTGATCAGCGCGACGCGGACGCCACCGATCGGGCCGGAGAACGGCAGGCCCGCCAGCTGGGTGGAGGCGGAGGCGGCGTTGATCGCGACCACGTCGTACAGGTGGTCGGGGTTGAGCGCCATGATCGTGCAGACGACCTGGACCTCGTTGCGCAGGCCCTTGACGAAGGACGGGCGCAGCGGGCGGTCGATCAGGCGGCAGGTCAGGATCGCGTCCTCGGACGGCCGACCCTCGCGACGGAAGAACGAGCCGGGGATGCGGCCGGCGGCGTACATCCGCTCCTCGACGTCCACGGTCAGCGGGAAGAAGTCGAAGTGCTCCTTCGGCTGCTTGGACGCGCTGGTGGCCGACAGCACCATGGTGTCGTCGTCCAGGTAGGCCACGGCGGAGCCGGCGGCCTGACGGGCCAGACGGCCGGTCTCGAAGCGGATGGTACGGGTGCCGAAGGAACCGTTGTCGATCACGGCTTCGGCGTAGAACACGTTCTCTTCCACCTGGAAGATCTCCTCTTTCGTACGTTCTCCGGGAGAGCGTCCCCGCGCACTGCCTCGGGCTGGCCCTGGGGCCCTCCTGCCAGGAGGGCGGCAGTCGGGCCGGTCTTCGATCGAAGCCTCCGGGGTGCCCCGCTCGTCGGGCGGGGGTTCCGGGGGCCACTACCGAGGACCGGCGCCTCACGGCTGCCGGGCCGGGACGGGCGGTCCGCGTCTGGACGCTCTCTCGGATGCGGGCGGCTTCCGTTTGAAGCCTTCGTCCCGCGGGGGGTTCGGGCTTGCTGCCCGGGTGGCGCTCCTGCGCCATCACCCGGCATGCCCACAACCCTACGGTGCAATCCTCGGCCACCTGGGGAGGTGCGCGCGAGTTGTTATGTCAGGGTGCCGCGTTCGAACCGCCGCGGCATACGCGCGAGGGGCGGCTCCCCGGTGTGGGGAGCCGCCCCCTGCGGCGGTCTTAGCGGGCGCCGCCGGCGGCACCGCGACGGATGCCCAGGCGGTCGACGAGCGTACGGAAACGCTCGATGTCCTTCTTGGCCAGGTACTGCAGGAGGCGGCGGCGCTGGCCGACCAGGATCAGCAGGCCACGACGCGAGTGGTGGTCGTGCTTGTGGAACTTGAGGTGCTCGGTCAGGTCCGAGATACGGCGGGAGAGCATGGCCACCTGGACCTCGGGGGAACCGGTGTCGCCCTCCTTCTGGCCGAACTCGGCGAAGATCTGCTTCTTGACGTCAGAGGCGAGAGCCACTGCAACTCCTTCAAGGTCTACCGAGCGGTCCTGGTCGACAGCACAGGACTCTGCGAGAACTCGGTGTCTCGAGCGTCGTCCGTGGTCGACGGCCCACGAAGGGGTGGACACACGGCTGCGCTCGAAGGCCAAGGGTACCAGTGCCGACCACCCGGCCGGTCGGCGGGTGGAAGGCGCCCGGCGGCAGGGGCCGGGCGCGGTCAGCCGGTGGCGCCGCGGACCAGCCGGTAGACGTTCAGCACGGCGAGCGCCAGCGGGACCAGCGAGATCAGGGTGAGGCTGTCCACCAGGTCCAGGATGCGTCCCCAGAACGGGGAGACGCCGAGCCGGGGCACCACCAGGGCGATCGCGGTGAGCAGCGCGGCCCCGAAGGCGACCGAGGCGGCCAGCCAGATGGTGCGCAGGTCGAGCTCGGTGCTGGAGCCGGCCGCGCGCAGGACGAACTGCGGGGTGTGCAGGGACAGCCCGACGATCAGCAGGCACAGGCCGAGCAGGCCGGCCACGGTGAGGCTGAGGACCTGCGCGGTGTAGCGGAACAGCCGGGCGCGCAGCATGGCGGCGATGCCGAGGGCGAGGGCGAGCAGTTCGGGGAAGGTCCGGTCGGTGAAGGAGAGGACGGCGCAGGCGCCGACCACGACCGCGGCGCAGCCGCCGACCAGGCCGACCAGCACCTCGTGGCCGCGGCGGGCCTGGTGGGCGATCCGCTCGTACTGGACGGCCTCGGCGCGCTCGGCCTCCTCGTCGTAGTCGCGGCTGCGGGTGCGGGTCTGGCCGGGGGCGCTGAATCCGACCGGCAGCCGGGCGAAGCGGGCGGAGAGGCTGGGCAGGAAGCCGATCGCGGCGACGGCGGCGACACCGGTGACGGCGGCGATGTTCCCGGCCGGGGTGTCGGGCATCAGGACGGCGGCGAAGGTGGCGAGCGCGCCGGCGGTGGCCACGAAGGCGGCGGCGACGAACACCGCGTCCTTGTCCGGGAGGAGTCCGGCGAGCAGCACGGCGATCACCAGGACGGTGACGCAGCCGGTGAGGAACTGGAGCCGGCCGGGGCCGTCCCACGGGTGGGCGACGGCGATGATGCCGCTGCCGGCGATCATGGCGTGCGGCAGGGCGCCGAGGCCGAGCGCGACGGCGGCGTGGGCGTCCTGGTAGACCCGGGCGCGCACCCCGGCGAGCGCGGTGAGCACCACGGCGGCGACGCCGGCCAGCACGCCGGGCAGGCTGTGCATGTCGTGGCGCAGGTCGGAGAACCAGAGCGCGAAGCCGAGCAGGGTGAGCAGCACCCCGGCGCCGATCAGGCCGAAGCCGCGCATGAGGTCGACGGTCCAGAACCGGCGGTCGGCCTCGACGGCGCTGGCGATGGCGTCGGCGACGTCGTCGTAGACGGCGGGCGGCAGCGACTCGGCGAAGGGGCGCAGCGCCAGCAGGTCGCCGTCGCGGACCTGCTGGGCGGCCAGGGACAGGCTGCTGTCGAGGACGGTGCCGTCGCGGCGGACCAGGTGGAAGCCGGTGGGGGTGCCGTCGGGCTGGCTCTGGTTGGCCAGCCGCAGCACCTCGGGGTAGACGTCGGCGAGGGCGACGTCCTCGGGCAGGGCGACGTCGATCCGGCGGTCCGGGGCGACGACGGTCACCCGGCAGTAGCCAGTGGCGGCCGACGTGGTCATGACCCCACCTCGATCATTCGACGCACTTGACGCTCCCCCTGTGTGGACGGTGCCGCGGCACGGTGGCGCGCGGGGTGGCTGTGGAACCGGCCCGGCCGGGCCGCGAGTTGGCGCGGCGTTACCCTACCCGCTCGGTTCGTGCCCGGTGCCGCTGCGGGGTGCGGCCCCCGTCGGTGCGGGCGCGCCCCTATGTAGGATCGGCGCCTGCGCCAGGTGGTACGGGGGCTGCGCTGTGTGGGGCGTCCTCAGCCACGGGAATCCCGTACCGGGCCGAGCGCAGTCGCGTGAGGGCTGATGCCGAAGTGATCGATCGACGCCGCGGGGTGGGTGACGCATGGGTGTGATCATGGTCAAGCGACCGGCCAGGGCCTACCCGCCGACGGTGCCGGACGAGCCGGTGGAGCTGGTCAGTCCGCCGGAGCTGCCCCGGCAGGGCGGCGAGGACTGGCTGATGAGCGTCCTGCCGATGCTCGGCATGGGCGGTTCGGCGGTGTTCTTCTTCTCGCCGGGTGCGGCCGCGCCGATGAAGATCATGGGCGGTCTGATGATCGTCTCGACGGTCGGCATGGTGCTGGCCCAGATCGTGCGGGCCCGCCGGGGCGGCTCGACCGCGATGGCGGACGAGCGGCGCGACTACCTCAAGTACCTCCAGCAGACCCGCCGCCAGGTGCGCCGCACGGCGGAGAGCCAGCGCGGCGCGCTGCTGTTCCTGAACCCGGCGCCGGACCAGCTCTGGTCGATCGTCGAGGACGGCCGCCGGCTGTGGGAGCGGCGGACGGCCGACGGCGACTTCGCGCAGATCCGGGTCGGCCTCGGGCCGGTGCAGCTGTCCACCCCGCTGGTGGCGCCGCAGACCGCGCCGATGGACGAGCTGGAGCCGCTGTCGGCGGCCGCGATGCACTCGTTCCTCAAGGCGCACGGCACCCTCCAGGACCTGCCGCTGGCGGTCTCGCTGCGGGCCTTCTACCACATCACGGTGTGCGGGGACCCGGACTCGGTGTACGGGAACGTGCGCGCGATGATCGCCCAGCTGACCACCCTGCACTCCCCGGACGACCTGCTGGTCGCGGTCGCCGCGGCACCCGGCGCGGCCGAGGAGTGGGACTGGACCAAGTGGCTCCCGCACAACCAGCACCGCAAGGAGAGCGACGGCGCGGGCTCGCGCCGGCTGAGCGCCACCGACCTGGGCGAACTGGAGTACCTGCTGCAGGACGAGCTGGCCGGCCGCCAGCGCTTCGTCCGGGACGCGGCGCCCGCCGCGGACCAGCCGCACCTGGTGGTGATCATGGACGGCGCCGGGGTCCCGCACGACTCGGTGCTGGCCGGCCCCGAGGGCGTGCAGGGGGTGACCGTCATCGAGGTCGTCCCGGGCGAGGTGGACGAGCCGAGCGGGCACCTGATGGTGACGGTCAACCCGCAGGAGCTGGTGCTGCGTTCGGCCTCCGGGGCGACGTACAGCGGCAAGCCGGACCTGCTCTCGCTGTGGCAGTCCGAGGCGCTGGCGCGGCAGTTGGCGCCGTACCGGGCCTCGGCCGGCGGGGACGACGAGCCGCTGCTGTCCAACCTGGACTTCACCGACATGATGAACTCGGGCGACCCGGGCTCCTTCGACGTGGCCCGCAGCTGGCGCCCGCGCGCCCAGCACGAGCGGATGCGGGTGCCGATCGGCGTCGGCGCGAACGGCGAGCACGTCTACCTGGACATCAAGGAGGCCGCGCTGGAGGGCATGGGCCCGCACGGCCTGTGCGTGGGCGCGACCGGTTCCGGCAAGTCGGAGCTGCTGCGCACCCTGGTGCTGGCGCTGGCGATGACCCACTCCTCGGAGACGCTGAACTTCGTGCTCGCCGACTTCAAGGGCGGCGCGACCTTCCTGGGCATGGCGGACATGCCGCACACCTCCGCGGTGATCACCAACCTGGAGGGCGAGCTCACCCTGGTCGACCGCATGCGCGACGCGATCGAGGGCGAGCTGCACCGCCGCCAGGAACTGCTGCACCGCTCCGGCAACTACGCCAACATCCACGAGTACGAGCGGGCCCGGGCGGCCGGCGCGGCCCTGGACCCGCTGCCCTCGCTGGTGCTGATCATCGACGAGTTCTCCGAACTCCTCACCGCCAAGCCCGACTTCATCGAGATGTTCATCCAGATCGGCCGGATCGGCCGCTCCCTGGGCGTGCACCTGCTGCTGGCCTCGCAGCGCCTGGAGGAGGGCAAGCTGCGCGGCCTGGACACCTACCTCTCGTACCGGATCGGCCTGCGCACCTTCTCGGCGGCCGAGTCGCGGGCGGCGATCGGCGTGCCGGACGCGTACCACCTGCCGCCGGTGCCGGGCGTCGGCTACCTGAAGTTCGGCGAGGACGTGATGGACCGGTTCAAGGCCGCGTACGTCTCGGGGCCCTACCGGGCGCCGGGGCAGCAGCGGTCCACCGGCGGCCGGCGGGTGAACGCCCGGCCGGTGGAGTTCACCTCGGCCTTCGTGGACCTGCCGCCGGCCCCGGTGGAGGAGGAGGCGCCGCAGGTCCAGGAGCAGGACGACGCACTGGTGGACACCGTGCTGGACGTCTTCGTCCAGCGGATGTCCGGCCAGGGCCCGGCCGCCCACCAGGTGTGGCTGCCGCCGCTGGAGGAGGCGCCGAGCCTGGACCACCTGCTGCCGCCGCTGCAGCTCGTCCCGGACCGCGGACTGACCGCGCCCGGCTACCCGGGCGGGCGGCTGCGCGCACCGATCGGCATCGTGGACAAGCCGCGCGAGCAGAAGACCGACATCCTGGAGGTCGACTTCTCCGGGGCGGCCGGCCACGGCCTGGTCGTCGGCGGCCCGCGCTCGGGCAAGTCGACCGTGATGCGCGGCATGACGGCGGCCTTCGGCCTCACCCACACCCCGCGCGAGGTGCAGTTCTACCTGCTGGACTTCGGTGCGGGCAGCTTCCAGTCGCTGCTCGGGCTGCCGCACGTCGGCGGGGTGGCGGGCCGGCTGGACGTGGACAAGGTCCGCCGGATGGTCTCCGAGGTGCACGCGGTGCTCAACCGGCGCGAGGAGCTGTTCCGGGCGACCGGGATCGACACCATCGCGACCTACCGGGCCCGCCGGGCCGCCGGGCAGCTGCCCGACGAGGCCTTCGGCGACGTCTTCCTGATGATCGACGGCTGGAACACCTTCAAGCAGGAGTTCGAGGGGCTGGAGCCGGTGATCGGCGACATCGCCCAGCGCGGCCTCGGCTACGGCGTCCACCTGGTGATCACCGCCGCCCGGTACGCGGAGGTCCGCCCCGCGCTCAAGGACCTGCTGCAGAACCGCATCGAGCTCAAGCTCGGCGACGCGATGGAGTCCGAGGTCGACCGCCGGGTGGCGCAGAACGTGCCGCCGCTGGCCGGGCGCGGGATCACCGCGGAGCGGCTGCACTTCCTGAGCGGCCTGCCGCGACTGGACGGCTCCTCCTCGGTGGACGACCTCCAGGACGGCGTGGCCGGACTGGTCGCCGCGGTCGACGGGGCCTGGGCCGGCCCGCGCGCCCCGCAGGTGCGGATGCTGCCGGCCGTCCTGGACGGGACCTCGCTGCCGAAGGGCTTCGAGCACCCGGAGCGCGGCCTGTGCTTCGGCGTGGACGAGGCCGAGCTGGCGCCGGTGTTCGTCAACTTCGAGACCGACCCGCTGTTCATCGTGTTCGGCGACACCGAGTCCGGGAAGTCCGCGCTGCTGCGGATGCTGATCAAGCAGATCACCGAGCGCTACACCCCGGACCAGGCGGGCATCGTGGTCGGCGACTACCGGCGCGCCCTGCTGGGCACCGTCCCGCCGGAGTACCTGGTGGAGTACGCGGCCGCGCAGCCGGCCATGACCGCCATCGTGGACATGCTGCGCGGGGCCTGCGCCCGCCGTCTGCCCGGCCCGGACGTGACCGCCGAACAGCTGCGCAACCGCAGCTGGTACACCGGCAAGGACATGTTCGTGATCGTCGACGACTACGAGCTGGTCGCCACCGGCTCGGGCAACCCGCTGGCACCGCTGGCCGAGTTCCTGCCGTTCGCCCGGGACATCGGCCTGCGGGTGATCGTGGCCCGCAGCGCGGGCGGCGCCGGGCGCTCGCTGTACGAGCCGGTGATGCAGCGGATGCGCGAGCTGGGCGGGCAGGGCGTCATCCTCTCCGGCAACCGGGACGAGGGCGCACTGCTGGGGACGGTCAAGCCGCAGGCGCTGCCGCCGGGGCGCGGGGTGTACGTGTCACGCCGTGCGACCAACGGGCAGATGGTCCAGACGGGCTGGCTGCCGGTGCAGTGACCGTGCAGTGACCGTGCGGCGACGGTGCACTCACCGGGCGCGGCACCAGGCCGTCCGCTACGGACAGTGAGCGAAGGGGTCGGACTCTGCGGAGTCCGGCCCCTTCGGCGTCCCACGTGCTGAAACGTTACCTAGATCTTTCCAGGCCGGGGCTGCGGTTCCCGTACCCACCTGGGCAGTTGCCGAGCGGCCGGGTGACACCTGGCGTGTCGCCGTACGACCGAGCCACGGCCTTTGAATGGTGGCCCGCAACACTCCGTTCACCTTTGATTCATGCCCGATGTTGCCAAAGTAACAAGTCGGACAAACGACGCCATGACCCTAAGTGATCATCGGATCGCATGCTTATGCCTTTCGCCGCAACGGATTCCGAAGCAGTTCCGGCGTTGACGCAATCAATACGCCCAAGGTTCCATGGCGGCCCGGGAGCGACCGGACCAGACCCGAGCAACGAGCCAGCGGAGGCGATACCGCTCCCGTCCCAGGACCGAACAGAGCCGATCGGAATCCACATGACCGACACGCTTCGCCCGCCACAGAACGTAGCCGCCACGGCGGACGGCGCGGCCGCACCCCAGCAGCTCAAGCGCTCGATCGGCGTCGTGGGCGGCACCCTGCTCACGCTGTCCTGCGTCACCCCCGCGTCGACGCTCTTCGTGATCGTGCCGGAACTGTTCTCCAGCATCGGCAGCGCCACCGCCCTGGCCATCGCCATCGGCTCCGTGCTCTGCATCGCGGTCGCGTTCTGCTACTCCGAGCTCGGCACCCTGATCCCCAGCGCCGGCGGCGAGTACGCGATGGTCGGCACCCTGGCCGGGCGGCTCGCGGGCTGGCTGGTCTTCATCCAGTCGCTCATCGTGGTGATGATCGTCCCCTCGGTCATCGCCCTCGGCACCGCCGACTACCTGGCGCCCGTCCTGCACGTCGACAAGCCGATCGCCGGCGCCGCCGTGATGCTGGCCGCCACCCTGGCCGGTCTGCTCGACCTGCGCGCCAACGCCTGGATCACCGGCATCTTCCTGGTCCTGGAGGTCATCGCGGCCGGCGTGGTCTCGGTGCTCGGCTTCGCCCACACCAACGCGTCCCACCCCAGCCTGCTGCACGGCCTGGTCTCCACCGACGGCGGCGCCGCCAGCCCCGTCGGCATCGGCGCCATCATCGGCGCCCTCGGCATCGCACTGTTCGCCACCCAGGGCTTCTCCACCGCCGTCTACCTCTCCGAGGAGCTGGAGAACCCCCGCCGCACCGTCTCCCGCACCGTGCTGTGGACCCTCGGCCTCTCCAGCGCCATCATCCTGATCCCGGTCGCCGCCATCACCCTGGGCGCCCCCGACCTGCAGACCCTGACCTCCGGCGACATCTCCGGCATGGTCACCGCCTGGAGCAACTCCGCCGTCGGCACCTTCATCAGCCTCTGCATCGCGCTGGCGATCATCAACGCCGGCATCGTCATGGTCATCCAGAACTCCCGGGTGCTGTTCGCCTCCGCCCGCGACAAGGCCTGGCCCGAGCCCGTCAACAAGGCCTTCGGCACCCTCGGCCGCTTCGGCTCCCCCTGGATCGCCACCCTCGCGGTCGGCCTGCCCGGCGCCGCGCTCTGCTTCGTCAAGGGCGAGCTCCTCAGCAACATCACCGGCGTCGCCGTCACCGCGATGTACCTGCTGGTCGCCATCGCCTCGCTGCTCTCCCGCCGCGGCCACCACAAGCACGCCGCCGCCTGGCGGATGCCGCTGTGGCCCGCCGTCCCGGTGCTGCTGATCGTCGTCCTGGTGTACGTGATGACCCAGCTGGACGCCGAACCGCTGCTGTGGACCGGCGGCATCACCGCCGTCGCCACCCTCTACTGGCTGTTCTACCTGCGCCCCCGGCAGGACACCCGCTGGGTGATCAGCCTCCCCGAGGACCAGCAGGGCTGACCCGCCCCCCGAACCCCCACCCCTCCCCCACACGGCGGTGGGGGGGGGGGGGGGGGGGGGGGGGGGGGGGGGAGGGGGGGGGGGGGGGTGGGGTGGCGCTTCGGTTTTTTCGTCTGTTCTGGGTGGGGGAA